>JARGFZ010000021.1 GCA_029210965.1 bacterium
GATACCCGCCAACGGAAAAAATGACCCCTCCCGCACCCCGACCCGGGACTGAACAAAACCAATCTCGGATTTCGGGTTTCCCTTTCCCTTGACACTCTATGGCGTTGCTGAGATATTCGATTATTAAATGATTTCAGGGCTTTGATCGCTATTTTCAGGACATTTACCAGGCAAACTAACCGCCACTTGGAGAATTTTCCCGACAAAATGCCTCACCAGACAAAAAACTCCCTCGTAACCATCATCCTTGCGGCCGGGAAAGGGACCCGGATGAAAACCTCCCTTCCCAAGGTGCTGCACACCCTGAGAGGCCGTCCCCTCCTTGAAGCTGTACTTGACACTGCGGCGAACCTGGGGCCGGGGAAGGTGATCGTTATCTCAGGGCATGGAGCTGACACCGTCAGGTCGACGGTGGGGGAAAGGGCCGGCAATCACGAGGTGGTCATCCAGGAACCCCAGTTAGGCACAGGTCACGCGGTTTTCCAATGCCTTGATATGCTTACCGGTTTTGAGGGTACAGTCCTGGTCCTGTCCGGAGACGTACCGAACCTGAAGCCGGAAACGGTAAAAGACCTGGCTCGATCAAGGATCGAGGCCGGATCGGACATCAGTATTCTTACCGGGCACCTTGACAACCCTTCAGGTTACGGCAGGATCATCCGCACTCCTGATGGAAAAATTATTGAGATTCGTGAACAGAGGGATCTTTCCGAAGACCAGGAGAGCATAAAGGAAGTGAACCTGGGAGTGTATGCCTTTGACGCGGCCTTTCTCACCAGGGAACTTCCAAACTTGAGCAGCGACAACGCCCAGGGGGAATACTACCTGACCGATCTTGCCAAAACGGCCGCCCAGGCAGGCAACGGGGCCGCTTCGCACACTACGGGGAACCATTCCGAAGCCCTGGGTATCAATACCCTTCGAGAACTGTCTGGAATGGAGATGGAAATGAACCGGAAATACTTGAATGAGCTCATGGATTCAGGGGTCCGCATCATTGACCCTGATCGGACCTGGATCGACGACACAGTGCGCATCGAGCCCGATGCTGTGATACACCCCACGGTGTTTCTCTATGGCCACACAAAAATAGGGGCCGGAACAGTTATCAACCCCGGGGCTGTCATCACAGATTCCACTGTCGGCCGGGGGGTCCTTATCAAGCCCTACTGCGTGATCACAGGTTCCACCATTGACGACAGTGCCGAGGTGGGACCTTTTGCACATATGCGGCCCGGGTCTGAGATCAGAACATCCGGCAAGATAGGCAACTTCGTTGAAACGAAGCAGGCGGTCATCGGGGTGGGAAGCAAGGTCTCCCACCTGTCCTACGTCGGGGACGCCGAACTTGGCCCTGGAGTCAACATCGGTGCCGGATGCGTTACCTGTAACTATGACGGGTTTAACAAGTACAAAACGGTCATCGAGGAAGGGGTATTCGTCGGGAGCGGCACTATGATGGTGGCCCCCATAACCCTGGGCAAAGGATCCCTTATCGCCGCGGGATCGACATTGACCCAGGATGTACCTCCAGACTCCCTCGCCATCGCCCGCAGCCAGCAATCGGTCAGGGAAGGGTGGGCAGCTGCAAGGCGTGAAAAGCTCACCAGCAAGAGCAAGAAGGAGAAGAACTGATGTGCGGTATCGTTGGATACATCGGGCCTGGAAATGCCACCGACATTCTCCTTGAGGGACTACGCCGACTCGAGTATCGGGGTTACGACTCCGCCGGGATCGCCGTTATCAGTGGTGGGGAGCTGGACATCAGACGAAGCGTAGGCAAGATCATCAACCTGGATGGGGTTATCCGCGACGCTCCACTCAAAGGCTCTACCGGCGTGGGACACACACGCTGGGCAACCCACGGTAAACCAAGTGAAGAGAACGCCCACCCTCACCGGGACTGCTCTGGCAGGATCGTAGTGGTTCACAACGGGATCATAGAAAACTACCGCGCACTGAGGCAGGATCTGTTAAAGAACGGGCATAAAATGGTTTCCGAAACTGACACCGAAGTCATTGTTCACCTCGTGGAAACCCACTACGCTGGCGACCTGGTGGAAGCGGTCAGAAATACCCTCCGGAAACTGGAGGGGGTCTACGCCCTTACCGTCATGCACGCGGATCACCCAAACATGCTCGTAGCGGCGCGCAGCGGCCCCCCCCTTGTCATCGGTCTGGGGGAGGGAGAGATGTTCGTTGCCTCAGATATCCCGGCGGTATTGCATCACACGCGGCAATTCCTGTATCTGGAGGATGGTCAGATAGCAACGGTCACCGCTGAAGCTGTACTTGTAACAGATCTGGATGGAGCCGGGATCACCATGGAGGCGGTCACTGTTCCCTGGGACCCGATCCTCGCCGAAAAAGGTGGTTACAAGCACTTCATGCACAAGGAGATCCACGAGCAGCCGCAAGCCCTGGCCGACACCCTCAGAGGACGATTCTTCGAGGAAGATGGTAATATCGCCCTCGACGACATCGACTTCAAAGACCAGTTCATTGAAGAGATGGAAAGGTGCATCATTGTCGCCTGCGGCACCTCCTGGCATGCCGGGCTTGTAGGTCAGTTCCTTATTGAGGAGCTTGCCGGGATTCCCACCTCGGTGGATTACGGATCGGAGTTCAGGTACCGGAACCCCATTGTCGGGGACCGGACACTGGCAATTGCCATCTCCCAATCGGGTGAAACAGCAGACACCCTGGCCGCGGTGCGGGAGTGCCGGGAAAAAGGCGCTTCCATCCTCTCCATCTGCAACGTGGTGGGCAGCATGATAACCAGGGAATCGGACGCCGTTCTTTACACCCACGCCGGTCCTGAGATCGGGGTAGCTTCCACAAAGGCGTTCACAACTCAGCTCGTGTGCCTCCTTCTCTTCGCCATCTACCTCGGGCGTCGACGCGGTGTTCTCAGCCCTGCCAGAACTGGCAGTATCATGGACTCCCTATTCTCCCTTCCCCACCAGGTGGAGAGCATCGTTGAGGGGGAATCGGCCATCGAGGAACTTGCCAGCCTTTTTTACCATCACACCGACTTCCTGTACCTGGGCCGTGGCATTCACTATCCCATAGCCCTTGAGGGTGCCCTCAAGCTCAAGGAGATCAGCTACATCCACGCGGAGGGCTATCCGGCAGGGGAGATGAAGCATGGACCTATCGCCCTCATCGACGAGGGCATGCCGGTGCTCTTCATTGCGACCCGCGACCGGGTCTACGAAAAGGTCATTTCCAATATGGAGGAGGTCAAGGCCAGGGGAGGTAAGGTCATTGCCGTGACTGACCATCTCGAGGAGAGCCTCAGGGAGTGTGCAGACCACCTGATCCACATCCCGGCTACCGATCCCCTGATAACCCCGATCCTTGCGACCATTCCTCTGCAGCTGCTGGCCTACCACATCGCTGTCCTCAAGGGTACTGATGTGGACCAGCCAAGGAACCTGGCCAAGAGTGTTACAGTGGAGTAGTAATGGACCCAGCTGAACCAGAAATCGTCAAGATCAGGAAAACCATCCGGAAGCGTATTCACGACGTCGTCTTCGCCGAGGACACGGTCCTTATCACCCTCTCCATCATCATCGGATTTCTGGCTGGCCTGGGAGCCTGGGCTTTCCTGGAACTCATCAATATATTCAGGCTTTCCTGGAGTCACTGGGGAGGCTACACAGGTTACATCCCGGGAGATATAAGCAGCATCCTTATCCCCTTTATTCCTGCCCTTGGCGGCTTGCTGCTGGGACCTTTGGGAGCCATCTTCCCCACTGAAGCCAAAGGTCACGGAGTTCCGGAGGTCATGGAATCGGTCATCAGGCAGGGCGGGGTACTCAAACCACGAACAATCTTTATCCGTGGCATAGCCTCGGCCATCACCATCGGAACGGGCGGTTCCGCGGGACGTGAAGGACCTATCGCCCAGATCGGCGCCGCAATTGGATCCTGGGTCGCCCAGGTGTTCAAAATGCCATCCAACAACGTCCGCACTTTGCTCGGCTGCGGCGCTGCCGGAGGCATCGCAGCGGCTTTCAACGCTCCTATCGCCGGAGCCCTGTTTGCCTTTGAGATCGTCCTGGGGGACTGGCACATAACAACCTTCACACCAGTGATCATGTCGTCGGTTATTGCCACCACCACATCAAGGTGGCTCCACGGCGGCAAGGCAATCTTCGATGTTCCCTATTATCAGCTGGTCAATCCGGTAGAGATCATCTTCTACGTTATCCTGGGCCTTCTATCGGGGCTGGTCGCTCTACTGTTCATACACTCCATGGATAAGGTCGAGCACTTCTTCGAGAAACAGATCCCTGTCCACCCGTGGCTGAAACCGGCCCTGGGTGGTCTCCTGGTAGGTTTCATCGGCCTGGGTTTCCCCCAGATCTTCAGCAACGGGTACGAGCCCATGGGCAAGGCCCTGAGCGGGGAGATGATCCTCTGGCTGATGTTCAGTCTCGTCTTCCTGAAGATCATTGCCACCTCCCTGACCCTCGGTTCCGGGGGGTCAGGAGGCATTTTTGCGCCTGCCCTTTACATAGGGGCCATGCTGGGGGGGGCTTTCGGAACCGTCATCAACATGCTGTTCCCCTTCATGACCGCGAAACCGGGGGCTTACGCCCTTGTGGGGATGGGAGCCGTCCTGGCGGCCGCGGCCCACGCGCCCCTGACAAACATCCTGCTTCTGTTCGAATTGACGGGTGACTATCACATCATCCTGCCCATCATGGTAGCGTGCATCATGAGCACCCTTACCATACGTGCGCTCTCGCCCCACAGCATCTTTTCCATCGGACTTCACAAAAAAGGGATCACCATCGAGGCGGGCAAAGAGGTCAATGTCCTTCAAAGCCTTAAGGTCAAAGACGCCATGGCCACGGACGATCTGGAGGTCCTCCCCGAAGATATGTCTTTCAGAGATATCCTTCGCCACATCACGTTGAGCAACCATTCGAACTTCCCTATGATAAACAAGGAAGGACATCTGACCGGGGTCATTTCCTTTCAGGAAATACGTAAGCATGTTTTTGATCCCGATCTGGAGCAGCTGGTAATCGCCAGGGATCTGGCCATACTCTCAATTCCCACAGTCACCCCCTCCGACAACCTCAAAGACGCTCTTTCCCGGATAGCTCTCGGCAACATCAAACAGCTTCCGGTGGTAGATACGAAAGATTCCAGAAAACTTGTCGGTATCCTTACCCGCAGCGATATTATTGGTGCATACAACCGGGCTATCTCCAGATATGAAGACAACGGGTAAGCTCCCCTTCTCCCTCGAAGGCCTCAACCGGAACCAGCAGGAAGCCGTCACCAGATCGGAAGGCCCCCTGCTGGTCCTGGCAGGTGCCGGAAGCGGCAAGACCCGGGTCATCACCTACCGGATCGCTTACCTTCTCCAGGAACGGAAGGTACCGCCCTACGCCATCCTGGCCGTCACTTTTACCAACAAGGCGGCAGGGGAGATGAGAGAGCGCGTCATCGGCCTCACCGGCAAGGAAGGGCGCTCTGTGTGGATATCAACCTTCCATTCAGCGTGTGTGAGGATCTTGCGCCAGCACATCGAAAAACTGGGGATCAGCCGCCACTTTTCCATCTTCGACGACAACGATTCCACAAGAGTCATCAAGGACGTTCTGGCCGAGATGAATATCGACGCCAGGGTCCTGCCTCCACGCCGGGTTTCCTACCTCATCGGCCGGGCCAAGAACGCCCTCGTCGAACCGGACCATATGGCTGAACAGGGGGAGGTGAACCGGGATCACCTTATGGATAAGATCGTGCAGGCCTACAGGATGTACGAGGAACGCCTGCGCAACTCCCAGGCTCTGGACTTTGATGATCTGCTCTATTTTACGTGGAGGCTCTTCGAGGAGAAACCGGAGGTCCTTCAATCCTACGAGAACCTTCTCCACTACCTCCTTGTAGACGAATACCAGGACACCAACCGCGCCCAGTATCAGATCATCCGTCAACTATCCGCCAAGCACAGAAACCTGTGCGTCGTGGGTGACGACGACCAGAGCATCTATCGCTGGCGTGGTGCGGACATCACCAATATCCTGGACTTTGAAAAGGACTTCCCGGAGGCCCATGTGGTCACCCTCGGTGAAAACTACAGGTCCACAGGTAACATCCTGAGTGCCGCATCCAGCCTCATCTCCAAAAACACCGGGCGCAAGGAAAAAGAGCTTCTCGCCATCCGGCCCGATGGGCAGAAGGTAAGCGCGTACGCCGGTATGGATGAACGTGAGGAGGGTGATTTCATCGCCGCCTCCATTCTCGAACTCATTCGGCATGAGAACTTCACTTTCAAGGATTTTTCCGTCTTTTACAGGATCAACGCCCAATCCAGGGCTATAGAAGACAGTTTTCTCAGGATGAACGTACCCTACACCATCGTGGGAGGGGTTCGCTTTTACGACCGCAAGGAGATCAGGGACCTTATATCTTACCTTCGCTTGATCCTGAACCCGGCAGACTGGGGCAGTTTCGAACGCATTGTCAACGCCCCCACCAGAGGGATCGGAAAGACTTCCCTGGAAAAGATCAGAAAGGCCGGGTCCGGCAACCTTTCCCCCGAGGAGGCGATACAGGCCGCCCTTAAGAGTGGAGCTGTGAAGGGTAAAGCGGCCCGAGGTGCGGGAGATCTTCTGGAAGCCCTCGTGATGCTGAGAAATAAGCTTTCCATCAAAATACCACTGGACGAGTTCGTCGTGGCTGTTCTGGACGAAACCGGATACCTGCGGGCACTTCAAGCTCAAGCCACTGACGAAGCCCGCAACCGGGTAGAGAATCTCCATGAGTTTCTCGTGGTAGTAGACGACTTTATTTCCAGTGACCTTTCAGACCAGAAGAATCCCCTTGAGCTACTGGCTTCCTTCCTGGATCAGATATCTCTTGTGGCCGATATCGACAGCCTTAAAGATGAGGGCTCCTCGGTGACCCTGATGACTCTGCATACAGCCAAAGGGCTGGAATTTCCCATCGTGTTCATGGCTGGAATGGAGGAGGACCTCCTGCCTCACTACCGCGCCCAGGGGGAACCGGCTGAAATGGAAGAGGAAAGACGCCTTTGCTATGTAGGTATGACCCGGGCCAAGGAGCGTCTATTCCTTACCATGGCACGCAGGAGGAGACTCTTCGGGCAGTATGACAACACATCTCCTTCCCGTTTCTTTGCCGAGCTTCCCCCTGAAAATGTCGAGCTTCACAGAGACACAACCCATTCTATCCATGGTATTGCTGACACTTTCAGTTCCATCCCCGCTCCTCCCGGCCAGAAAGTGGCCATAGGAGACTTCACCTACGTCCCGGAACCGGTGGAGGGTGAAGACGGCCTGAGGCCGGGAATGCAGGTACGCCATCCCATGTTCGGTACCGGCCAGGTCATGATAGTGGAAGGGTCTGGTGGCGACGCGAGGATAACGGTCTATTTCCCCAGAGGTGGAAAGAAGAAGCTCATCGCAAAGTATGCGAATCTGGAAATTGTGATGGATTGAGGATTCAGGATTGAAGATTCAGTATTAACTTCGCTTGTTCCGGTTAAAGACAATTTCGTCCAGCGCTTTCCAATGCTCAATTCGGAATTCGGAATCATCATTTGCTCCCCACCTTGACATATATACGGTAGGTCTTTTATATAAGGAGTACCTTGTTCCATATGACCTGATCACCATCACCCTTGTCGGGTTGCCAGGAGTGTCTAGTTGAAAAAAATCCGATCCATCAACCTGCTTGTTTTCATCGCCTTTATGCTGTCCATATCTGTCGGTGTCTACGCTCAGGAGGAGGATCGCCCTGACTTCTCCCTGATCGAGTACAAGAGCGGGCAACAGCAATCCTTCAAGGACATCCTCACAACCAGGGTCAATATCATGGTTGTCACATCTACAACTTGCGGTTCCTGCATCAGTGAACTCAAAGCCATGGACTGGATCCGGGCTAAATACAAGGGAGATCTCTCCGTGACAGCAGTCTTCATCGATCGCGGCGGGGAGTTAAGGGTCTACCGGTACCTCGAATACTACAAGTTCGACCTGGAAAGATTCCTGGTAGATCCGGGAGGAGCGGTTCCCTCCAGATTCAATGCCCCGACCGTTCCCACCATGATAATGTTTGACAAGAAGGGAAATGAACGCTTCCGGAAAGTTGGATTTTCCGCGGGGGACGAAAGCCTCATCATCGCCCAGGCCGAGGAGATCATGTTCGGGAAGAAACCGGACACAGGACGCCCCTCGACTGGGCTCGGGACAGGCAGGACGCAGGACGCAGTAAAAACAGATGATACGGCGCAGGGAGTTCCGGATGTGAGGAAGACGACGGGGTGCGCGAGTACAGGATAGAATGTAGAACCCAGAATGCAGAACACAGAAGGAAACAACGAAACCGGCTCAGGCCGGTTTTTTCTTAGGACCTATTCTACGTTCTACATTCCACATTCTACATTCCACATTCTACATTCCGCATTCCGGCTATAACCCGGAATATGGGTTAAACACCTCCATCCTCCTGTCGGTGGCGTTTCCTCCCGCAACCAGCACCCTTCCATCAGGAAGAAGGGTCGCTGTGTGTCCCACCCTGGAGACCTTCATAGTCCAGGGTAACAGGGTAGACTCGCCGGTGGTCAGATCGAGGAGCTCGGCTGAGCGGGAAGCCTCAGCAGTAGGTCCACCTCCAACAATAAGCACTTCATTAGTATTTATTAAAGTCGCTGTATGATTTGCTCTAGGAAAATGTAGGGCATCCTCAAATACAGTCAGTTTTAGATTAATTAAATCGATCACATTGATATCAGAAAGGTATCCAGTCTGTCCTAGACCACCAACCACTACCATCGATTGATTGTCTATATTTGCTAGTGCACTTTTTATTCTACCCACAGGCAGATAAGTTCCACCCATTGCCGACTTTGTTAACAAATCAAAGACTTTTAACTCATCCACATAGGACGAATTCGCATATCCACCGAGGCATATCATTCGTACATTATTAACACTGCACATTACATCCTGTCGTTCACTGTCCAAACTAATAAAAGGAAGAATAGATTCAGTAAATGGAATCTGTGCCATATCAAGCTCATAGCTATTTACCTGCCAACTGTCTTTAACAACCGTATCAAATCCCCCAACCAAAATTATTTCTTTATCATTTAATATGGGGAAATAGTCTGTTCTAAAGCTTGCCAAACTCTTCGGAACCACTATTTCATTTCCCAGATCCACCACCTCATAAAGGTTGTCCTCCACAGCGGAGGCGCCCTTGAACACGAACAGCTGGTTCCCCACCTCATCGTGCAACACAGTGGCCTCACCCCTGGTGTAGGCCAAGCTGGCGGCATAGGCGCTGGAGATAAAACCTTCCACCGAGGAAGCCACAGCTTCGATTGTTCCGGTACCCGTATTTCCCCCAAGGACATAGATAATCCCATTGGCAAAGACCGCCGAATGGTTCTGCCGCGTATATAGAAGTGTGCCCGCATCCGAAAAACCGTTGGCTTTCTGCAGGGATACCGTCGAACCCACGCCCGACACACTTCCCTCCATGATCACCTGGCCGGCCGTAAGGGCCTGAACCGTTATGTTGTCTGTTCCGTCCGCATTAAAAGATGCGCTGTGTCCGGCGTAAGGGAAATCCTCGTACTGAACCTGTGCCCCGCCGTAAAGGAACCTGATGGTCCCTATATAAGGTGTCGATGAGGTTGCCCCGAGAGCGCCCATATCGATGGCGGACTCCCAATCCACCGGCAACTGGAGGTTGATGCTGACAACCTTGTCCTGACCTGTGCCACAGGCAGCACACAGAAAAATGATCACTGCCAGGAAAAACATGGCTGCATTTCGCTCTTTTACCATGTAGCCTCGATCCTTGTACTCCCGCCGGACTCGGAGGCGGCTGCGGCGCCCACAAGAAGAAGGATACCTATGGCTAAAGCATACCTGGTCCAGATCCTGGGCCCTTCACCGGCATTTGATCCTTCCGGCAGATCCTCGCTATAAGCCGGCAGGCTGAAAGGAGCGCCGGCCATGGTGCGGCTGTGGTCCCACTTTTGGCGCACAGGTTCGAGGACCCTGGCAACCTTGAGCGCTCCCGACTCCCTTGTGTCGCCAGCTTCCCACAAAACGATGTGGTCTACAGAACGACCTTCACGGTCAATGAGCCAGATTCTCAGGACATTTCCATCCGGGTCCGGAATGAGGAGGTAATCCACATTCAGCTTCTCTGCCAGAAGGATCATGTACGATCTGTCCCCTGCTCTCAATCTCTGGAGGAAGAAACTGTCCGGGTCATCTTCGGGTCCGGTGGGGAGCAGCTGAAAGCGGACATTGGCAGGTTCGAACCGTTCCGCATCGAGGGTCAGGCTCCACGGTTCATACCCCGGTGCCATCGCCTCGATAAAATGCCTTCCCGGCAGGAGTAAATACCCTGTATCAGGAACCATCCTTCCTGGTTCCCTTCCCCCCACCTTGACAGACGCGTCGGCAGGGCTTCCGTCCACAAACAGAGACACCTGTGCACCGTTAAGAAGCTTTCTCCTGATCCCGTTAAAGATATTTATTGTCTCCGGGGAGTATCTTTCCGAGGGTAATTCTCGTGTTGGCTCAAGGGCCGCTGCCTTTTTAAAACTGTTAATGTAGCTTTTATCACCGGCAGCACGAGCCGCAATACCACTTAGCACCTGGACCTCAAACATGAGATGGGTTCTGAAACCGCTGTCACCCGGGGTGGACAGGAGTTCTTCCGCCTGGTTCAGGACCTGGGTGGCACTGTCGTAGTTAAACTGATAGTAAAACGCCCACGCTTCCTCGATGAGAACCTGTGTCCTGTCCAGAGTGATCCTGTCTGCCGTCCTGTAGGCCGAACGAACGGCCTGCCCCGCCTGACGCCACTCCAGGAGGACTTTGAGGACCTCCTCCCTCCCTTTTACAAGCAGAAGCGGGTCCAGATAAACCTCACTCCGGATCCCATCCCATGCCGCCCGCATTTCCGCCATGGGCATGGGAGGTTCCAGAACCGCCAGTTTACCTGGAACCAGGGAAACAGCTCCGGCTATGGAGGTCTGAAACATTGTCACCGCAAGGATGACAGCCAGTCTTCTAGTGAAGGGTGCGCGGGTCATCATGGGATCTTTTTTCATGGAATGTTTTACTACGCAAGGAAGCTGCCAATCTTTCTTCCTCTTCCTCTCTTTCCCACTGCATCACGGTCCGCATTCCCTGGACCTTCTTTCGAAACCAGGTGATCAGGAACAGAAGCGTGATCAGCCCCCAGATCGTTGCGGTACTGGTAAAAACCGGGATCCAGGTGGCCTTGACCCTGGCGTACTGGTCAAAGCCTGCCAGCAGCTCGGCCATGGACATGTCGAATGCAGCCGCCGTTCCTCCGTTGATCCCACCTCTTTGTAAGGACTCTGACACAAGGCGGGCGACAGCATCCTCCCCGAACCGCTTCGAAATGTATTTAATAAACAGATAGCTGCGAGCATAGGCGGCACCTGCTCGCGATGCCTGGTTGGGGAAGGTGAATTCCAGATCTCTGAAATCAGGGGTCGCGCCTGTTGCCTGAGCCCATCCCAGCTGCACGAGCCTGGACAGGTTCATTTCACCGGAAACGTAAGTGGCTACCCCCTCCTGGAACCACCGGGACAAACGGATATCGTGTCTTGACTCAGCGTCGCCGAGCAGCAGATGAGCCATTTCGTGCTGCAAGATAGACCAGTACCTGCTCCCACCGGATCCCATGGCGCCCGGAGTCATGATGAGAACCATACCCAGTCCCGGATAGGTGAGCGCCCCCGCCCATTCGGGTGCAGGTTTCGTTGTGGGCTGAAGTTTGACGAACTCATCCCTGCTTCCGGCTAAAACGATGGAATAACTTCCCAACCATGGAAGTCCCAGAAACTCCGAGGTGTCCGTGAGGAAGGTCCCGGCACGTTCCAGAACCTGATTCGCCAGGACATCCGAAGGTCCGCGAAAACGCACCGTCAATCGGGGATCCGAAACAGATTTCCATCCTGAATCCTCACCGGCCGCAACAGCTGCACCTGACTGAAATAAGGACAGGCACAACAGGACCGAGGTCAGGATGTGTTGGAAGGTTTTCATGTCAGGCGTTCCCTGAGGTCCTGGAGTTCTACCCCCTCGAACTCCAGCACCTTGGATCGCCCTTTTTCACCGGATACAATGCGGATGCGGCTCCTGGGTACGCCGGTTTTTTTAGCCAATAGCCTGATCAGTGAACTGTTGGCAGCTCCTTCTACTGGTGGTGAAGTCAAACGTACCACCAGGACATCCTCCTTCCAGCCTTCCACTAACTCCCTGGATGCCCTGGGCTTGACTTTGACGCTGATCCTGGCCGATGAAATATCATTCACCGCCCGGACTCTCAGGGCGCCTCGAAAACGACCATGAGAGCCGGGAAAGGTTGGAGGGAATGTTCGGAGGGTGTCAGAAGAAACTTGTGTTCACCGGGACTCAGGGGGAAGGAGGTCACGCTTTCGAAGATCTGGCCCTCTTCCTCAAAGGTAAAGGGGACAGGCACCTCATCCACAGTCGCAAGGATATCAAGAGGGTTCAAGCCTTGGTCGGCCTGATCAGGTACGAACCGGGCAATGATCTGCCATTGCCATTGAGGTGGGCCTGCGTTTTTCCGAATCATGAGAAATTCGGTGTTTAAAACCTTCCACTGACTAAAGATATTGTCCTGGATGGGGGGCATGATACCGGGGGCCGCCACATTCAGGCACGACCACAGCGCTCCGCTAACCAGCAAGGCACCCAGGGCAAATAAAAGGCGGCGATGACGTGCAGCCATGAGAGTGGAACCGGATCTTACCCGGTCACTCCTTATCTTTGCTGACAAGGTACTTAACCTTCTCTTCCTTGCCAATCTCGGCTTCCAGAGCCTCCGTGGTGACTTCCAGCATCTTCAGGTGACTCTGTGCCGCCGCTTTTACTGCAACCTCAAACTGGGCACGTATCCTTTTAACCTCTACGATCTGATCGCTGATCTTAGCCAATTTCCGATGAGAATCCTCGACCGTTTTCTCGGCTTTGAGTTCAGCCTCCTTGAGGATGATCTCCGCCTCTTTCCTGGCAGAGACCTTCATGTCCTCGGTGATCTTCTGGGCTGTCATCATTGTTTCCATGAGGGTCTGCTCGCGCTGCTTGAGTTCCTCATACTGGTTGGAAAGGCGCGCCAGCTTTTCTTTTAGCTTCCCGTTCTCCCTGATGAGTTCTTCGAACTCTGATGCTGCCATCTCAAGGAAGTTCTCCACCTCCCGGGGATCGAGACCCTTGAGCTTGGTTCTGAACTGCTGGCTCTGTATATCGAGAGGTGATAGACGCATGACCGTTCTCCTTTAAGGCTCTCCTCACCTGAGTTTCAGGGCCAGCCCGAACAGGGTCTGAACCAGGAAACTCTGCAGAAAAACAATGGCAAGGATGGCAACGATGGGGGAAAGGTCCATCATACTGCCCCGCATGGGCAAAACCCTTCTTATATATCCCAGTACAGGCTCGGTTATCCGGATCAGGAACTGATAGATCGGGTTGTATGGGTCCATGGTGAACCACGATGCGATAGCCCGTATGACAATAAGCCACATGTAGATGTTCAGGATGATGCTCAGGACTTGCGCGACTGCAGTGATGAAGTTACTTAGGATAAACAACCTGATACCCTCCCCTTTTTACATTAGTAAACTGCCATAACTATATAAATTACTGGGGAAAATGTCTAGATGCGAATGACTGGATACCAGAACGCACCCTTCGACAAGCTCAGGGCAGGGAACGCAGCACGCAGAACGCAGGAAAAAACGGTGAAACGTGAAGGGTGAACGGAAGAGCAAATGAATGATAATTGGTGATTGGTGGTTGGTGATTGGAATACCAGTGCACCGGTGCACATGTGCACTCCATTTCTTCCTTTGGGCTTTGGACTTTGGGCTCCATTTAATCCCTCTGCACCCTGCACCCTGCACTCTACACTTTACTCTGATACTGCTCCTGTAATCCATCATCCCCTTGATTACCTTTACATGGAAAATTCGAGGAGATAAATGTTACAAATAGATAGTTGATGGACTCGCAAAAAGTCCATCAATGCGCCCCGCGCGGGGCGCCCAAATCAATGACTCGCACTGTAAGTCATTGATTTGTAAGGAAAGGGAAAACGACGCTTTTCCCTTTCCGTGGAGCGAAAAGTCCCGGATTGGACTTTTTGCGACTTTATCAAGGTTCAACAAAGTCATTGCGAGCCCGGTGTCTCTCAGTGGGCGCGGCAATCCCGACTAATGAGACTGCTTCCACCGTCGCTCTTTGAGCTATGGCGGACAAGTCACATGGGTGACGGTTTCCTCCTTCGCCAAAGGCTACGGCGGACAAGCGCGATGACCCGTCTTCGTCCTATGGACTTCGCCGTGGCAAGCAAATGCGATTGGATTCCGGGTCTGAGCCCGGAATGACGATCTAAAAACCTGAATCAGGCCTCCCTCTGCGTCCTTCGCGACCTCTGCGTTAAAACCATCGCCTTCATAGTAATCGGGATCGCTTCATCACGACACAGGCGTGATTCGCGATGACAACCTGCGCGACAATTAGCGATGATCCATTTTCGTTCAACTGACTGCGACGTGGCAAACCGATATGCCAATCAATATTTAAAAGGACCTTCCCCTGTTTTTGCATTAACAGCCATTTAAAAACTTTCAGGTAGTTCTGGCAGGTTTTTAAATGGGAAGCAGAAAACAGTGGTCAGGATCGAAGGATACGAACACATCATCCCCCTCCTTGAGGTCCACCGTAGGCGCGATGGTGGTGGTGAGCAGGGTTTCCCCCATCCGGATCTCACCCTCGTAAGCCTCTCCCACGAAGATGAGCGTCTCCACCTTCCCCTTGAAGATATTCCTGCCCCCCGCAGCATCGGTGTCAGCCAGGTTCATGAACTCGGGGCGGACGCACAGCACCGCATCTGTCCCAGGCTGGAGCTTCTGGCTGTTGAGGCCGATAATGGGTCCGATATCGGTGTCGATAACGGCGTGATCCCCCTCAAGGGAGGCCACCTTTCCCCCGACGAGGTTGGCCCGGCCGATGAAATCGGCCACGAACTGGTGATCGGAGTTGAAATAGATCTTCTTGGGGTCTCCGATCTCAACGATACTTCCGGCGCGCATGACCGCGATCCGGTCAGAAAGAGCCAGAGCCTCTATCCGGTCGTGGGTCACGTAGACCGCGGTGATCTGCAGCTCTGTGAGAAACCGTCGCAGTTCCTTGCGGGTCTCCTCCCTGAGCTTGGCGTCCAGGTTGCTCAGGGGTTCGTCGAAGAGAATGACCTTGGGCTCGGCCACCAGGGCTCTGGCCAGAGCCACGCGCTGCTGCTGACCGCCGCTGAGCTTGGTCGCCGGGCGTTTCTCAAAGCCTTCGAGCTGCACGAACTCCAGCACCCTGGCCACTCGTTCCCTGATCTGGGCTTTGGGGGTCTTGCGGTTCTGGAGGGGGTAGGCCACGTTGTCGAAGACGTTCATGTGGGGCCAGATGGCGTAGGTCTGGAACACCATGCCAAGCCCACGCTCCTCCGGCGGGACGAAGATATCCTTTTCCCTGGACCACACAATCTCGTTGCCGATGGAGATCTCTCCGGCATCCGGCGTCTCCAGACCCACGATACATCTGAGAAGGGTGGTTTTACCACACCCGCTGGGGCCGAGGAGAGTAAAGATCTGGTTGGCCGGGATGGTCAGGTCCACGTTGTCCAGCGCCCGGATCCTCTTGCCTTCGGAGTAATAGTCGCGGGTCAGTCCCGTGAGGCGTATTTCCATGATCCCTCTATCTGAAAATCCCGGAGCCGGTGACCCGGCCCCGGGAGCGTTAAGGATTTATCTGTGTCAGGTGAACCTGCTGCCTACATCTCAAAGATCTTCTTGAACTTCTCGCCCCAGCTTTTGATCTCATCGTCGGACAGCTCGCGGATGGGGAGGACCTTCACCGCGTTTATTCCATCGATGGGCGGAAACACGCCCGGGGTCAGAACATACTCGCCCACCTTGTCGGCCAGGAGCTTCATGGCGTCTTTAGAGAGCCAGTAGTCCATGAAGACCTTTGCGGCCTCCGGGTGGGGGGCCTTGGCCGCCAGGGCGATGCCGCGAGGCGAACCGAGGATGGTGTCCACCCTGGCCCAGTCCAGTGGCGCAGGCGCGTGGGTGATGATGTACTTGGGCATGGAGATGGCAATGAGCTTCTCACCGCTCTCCACAGGGGCGGGGGAGGGACCGAAGGAAGCAACGAACATGGGCCTGTTGGCCGCCAGCCCCTTGACAAACTTCATCCATTCATCATCGGAGGCGAAGATCGTCGACTCCTTCATCCCTACGAGCCAGGAGATGGTGGTGGCGTGGGTGGAGGGGTTGGGCATGACGATCTTGTCCTTCCACTTGGGGTCTGTCAGCTCCATGTAGGTTTTAGGGGCATCGGCCGCCTTGACCAGTTCCTTGTTGTAGATAGGAGCGACGTACTCGATGCCGAACTGCATAATGGTATCATCTTTCTGCGCCCAGTCGGGGTAACCCGTCGCGGAGGGGGACCGGTAGGGTGCCAGCACTCCATTATCCTTTAGGATCTGGAGGATGGGCAGGGGGCCCTGGAGAACGTCAGCAGCCAGTTTCCCCGCCTGATGCTCGGTGAGCACGGTGGCCAGGTACTTGGAGGTAGAAATGCGCGTATAGACACCATCCACCCCCGTAGCGGCGTTAAAATCATCCATTATGGGCTCTACCGCAGTGATATTGGCGTAAAAACTGGCTTTTCCTTCCGCTTTGGCCTTGGCGAGGTCAGCAGCGAAGGCGGGTGTGGCCATAAGAACAACCATTAACAGAACAACAAGCTTTTTCATGATCCCCTCCCTTTTACTTGAGACGCGTAATTTCCCTGAGACAACTTTGACAGGGTCGCAAAAGTCCATTATTGGCTTTTTGCTCCTCGGAAAGTGAAAAGTGTCATTTTCACTTTCCTTACAAATCAATGACTTACAACCGCAGTCATTGATTTGGGCGCCCATACGGGGCGCTTTGATGGACTTTTTGCGAGTCCATCAACTTTCAGATTCTCTCACCATTTCAGTATAGCAGGTGATCTCGCACTGTCTAAGGCCCGGCAGCTGCCCCATTTAACTCATCACTGGCAACCGCCAGCATAAAAGCTTTATATCTCCAGACACAAACCGTGTAAACTGTGAAAATCAAAAGGAAAAAAGCTACCCCGATTTTTCATCTCTCCGAGAAAGAACAAAAAAAAGCCGGCGATTGCCGGCTTTGATCGATCAATGGGGTGGACAGAGGGGGTCGAACCCTCGACCTCTGGAACCACAATCCAGCGCTCTAACCAACTGAGCTATGCCCACCATACGTTTTCTCCAGTTCCACTGCTCTGGAGAGCAAACTAACTATCACGGCTATTGAAAGGTGTCAATGTACAGGACATGGAGAAAACGTATCTGGAATTTCATACACAATTATTGCCGGGTAGCAGGTCAGTCCCTTTTGGAGCCCGGCAATAATTGTGTCCCCGGATGCATGGGATCGTTCAGGATCACCGAGTTGCCGCTGGCCTTGCCTTCCGCCTGGCCGGGCAGGGAGAAACGCTTTCCCGCCCCCTGACTGGAGTTAAAATTCTTGGTATGGGTTTCGGTGTTTTTATGCTGGTAGTAATCGACACCGAAGCTTGATTCGGCCGTCCACCCTTTGCCGTTACCGCCGAAATTTTCGGAAGCAGAGTATGCTATGCCGGCGGAAAGGAATACGACCAATAACGCTATCATTACAACATGGATTCTCATTTCGCCTCCCAGGTCAGTTGTTAAATATTCACTCAGGTGCTGCTGATAGTACAGAATTCCCGCCGGCATTCAAGACACGGGGACACGGCGAGGGGGTGACTCGGGGAAAGATCTATTCTCCGCTTCGCCCGGCAGGCAAACTTGGATTCTGATTCTCGCACGCACGCAATCACGCTCTACGCACGTACGGAATTTTTTTCTGGATTCTGCGTTCTGCGTTCTGCGTTCTGCGTTCTGCGTTCTGCGTTCTGCGTTCTGCGTTCTGCAAAGGATGATCCTGCACCTACATTCCCTGCCAAAGTTTAATTATTCTTTCCACTGTCTGTTCCTTCACCTTCACCATCTCATCCTTGCTGCGGCAGTCGATCCTTCCCCCGGCGGCGCCGGGGTGACCATCTCCGACGTTCAGTTCCCGCATGATCTCCCCGATATCCTTTTCATGATCCCGGGCGTTCATCAGGAAAGAGAGAGACATGGAGAGAGTGAGATCGGTGGTCTTTTTCCCCATCTGGAAGGTATTGCCCACCATGAGAACCGCCAAAGCCTCCGGATATCTGATGAACGCCGCATTGCGGATGATCTCCGGTTTCCGATTGTGGCGGGTCAGATCGATGACCACCACTTCCCGCCCTGTGTCCATCTCATGAAAAGAGGTATCCTGGTCGATGAGAACCAGGCTCTTCTCCTCCATTCTGGCATAGGTCTCGACCTTTTCCAGGACTTCCGGAATCTCCAGAACCCCGCCCATGGATCTTTCTCGCAGGAGCCGGACCATCCTTCCAAGGAAGTCATGGAGGCCTTTCTTGTCCGAGTACGCAGCAAAAATAGCATTGGAGAGTTTCCTCTCCACCGTGGGCTCCCGCCACTCTTCCATAGTGCTGTAATCGAAAGAGTCCACACGGTCGGTGCCTGCCACGGTGTCGGCCATGAATTGGGGGAATTCAGTCTCAGTCCTGAAGTATTCGTAGACGACCCTTGCGCAGGAGGGCGCAGCCTCGAACCGGCCCGGAACCGTTTCCGGGTCGATCTCCCTGAGCCTGAGGTCTGCCAGGTTTCCGGGGTGGTGATCGAACCACATACCCACCCTCATGGGGCAGGGCAGGTCACAGGCGATGTCCGATTCGGAGGTAGGGATCCGACTGTTCTGAATGGCAACCGGCCCGGCAAAAAAGAACCGGTCTATTCCCGTGGCAAAAGAAACAATGGCTGCGCTGACAACGCCATCAAGGTCGTCGTGGGTGACTATACGGGAAAGAGCTATCTCAGATCTCAAATCTCAAATCTCATAGAAAAGCTGCCTCTCGCTCATGAATGAGTTTTTCACCCAGCTTTCAGGATTTACCCTGCGGTAAAAAACATCGCTTTTATGATAGCTGTGCTTTACCCAGACTACAGCTTTCCTCTGCGTCCTTCGCGACCTCTGCGTTAAAACCATCGCCTGTATAGTAACCGGGATCCCTTCCGTGGTCGCTTTAAACTGCGTCGTGGCAGGCAAAGTGTTCGTCATTGCGAGCCCTGTGTCTTTTCAGTGGGCGCGGCAATCCCGACTAATGAGACTGCTTCCACCGTCGCTCTTTGAGCTATGGCGGACAAGTCACATGGGTGACGGTTCGCAATGACAAAAGCATTATTTTTTACTTTTGGCTTTGATCTTCCCTGTCGTTTTAGCTTTTGGTTTTGCAGCAGCTTTTGACTTTGACTTAGCTGCTGTTTTCGATTTAGCTTTGGGTTTGGCGGTAGCTGTGGCTTTTGCTTCGGGTTTGGCTTTCGCTTTGCCCGTTCCCCGTTTCCGGTTCGCTGTGGCTGTTTTCTTCTGCGTGCTGCGTGCTGCGTCCTGCGTCCTGCCTTTACTCCAAAGATAGATCGCGTACTCGTAACCGTCCAGCAGCACCCGAAAGGATGCGAGGTTGACGTTGTCGTCAACGGAGGAAACCCTCCAGAAGGATTTGCCGTCCGAGAAAACCACACCCACCTCGATCTGGGAGGAGGTACCGATGTCACCTTCAATGAGGCGCACCTTGAAATCCAGAACGCGAACGGTTGTGATCTCGGGAAAGAGCTGTCCGAGGGATTTTTTCAGGACGTTGGCGAGGGCGTCTACGGGTCCAACACCCAGGTCGGCCTCATGCATCTCCTGATCCCCGGCCCGAAGGGTGACGGTTGCTTCGGGCCTGAACCCATCGTCTATGAGCCGGTAGGTGCCGATGACATCGAAAGGTGGAGAGTACTCATCCAGGAACCTGAGCATCTTCAGTTCAGCGGTGGCATCGATAACGTTGAGGTCGGGCATAGAGAACCTCCGGTTCTAGGTACAAGGTACAAGGTACAAGGTACAAGGTACAAGGTACAAGGTACAAGGTACAAGGTACAAGGTACAAGGTACAAGGATGATTATACATTAGTCCTTAAGACTTTCCACTTTTTGTAAATAAAGCGGCCCGTATAAGCCGCTTTATTACCACTGCAATCACCGGATTTTTCTTCTCTGTTGGTACCTGTCTAAATAATTACTATGGGATTCCCTTGTCCCCTATTTCTTGTATCTTGTCCCTATCTTTACGATGCCTTGCGTTCCCCCTGAGTGCCGTTGAGCTTCATAACAGACAGCTCGATACAATGCACCGTGCACACCTTGACGCAGTTGCCGCAGGCGACGCACTTGTCATGATCGAGGATCACCTTCTTGTCCGCGCCGTCCACGAACAGGGCATCAGTGGGACACACCGCAGTACACGCGCCGCAGTGAACGCATCTGTCTTCGTCCTTCCGGATATTCTCCGTTACCTCTTCGATGATGACATTGGCAGATCTGAGAAAATCCAGCCCCTTGCTGAAATCTTCCTCCGAACCCTCCAGGCTCATGATGACGAAGGCATCCTGACGAGGCAGAACTTTCGCTTCGAGAATATTGAACACCAGGTCGGAAACTTTCGACAGGCCGTGAATGATCGGCTTGTTCCAGGTTTTTTTCGTGAACTTCAGTATCAGTGTCTTTTCCATGATTATCCCTCCGGGATAGTTTATGCGGCCGTCAATAGCACACCATCTGAGGCGTTATCAGGTCTCGGCAATCCTCGGAATACCTGGGTACGTATGCCTCCGGTTACCTCAACCCTCTGGCCTTGCATCTGGCCCACTCTGAACGGCCTCGCTAATTATTTATTTTCGTCAATGCTAATTATGCTTTCAAATGTTTACTTTGGACTTTGGGCTTTGGTCTTTGGACTCCCAAGTGGAACCAGTTCCACTTGGCCCTTGGCCCCTATCGTTTCACCCATGATCACCACAGCTCCCGTAATACCGGTCACTGACAGAGCCCAGTCAAGAGCCTTCTCCATGTCTTCGGAGTGGCGGATCCTGTTTCCAAGCTCCGTGGCGACGGCGTCGGCAAGGGCCCCGGAAGGAGAGATCACTGTTGCGGCATCCGCACGGCCCAGGCTCAGGGAAGGACCCACAGTACCGGAGGAGGTACAAACCGCGATACCCTGGGATGGATCCACCGACAGGGCGACCCGGCCGCTCAAGGGCGACGGCCCGGCCCACAAGCCAACGGAACTGATGGAACCTCCCATCATGTAAAGATCACCGCCGTTCTCCACCATGACCCTGGTTGTGTGACCGATGAGATCCCTTGCAACCCCTTCGGCGATACTACCCGCAACGGCGGCCATGGGACCGATCCCGACGGCGTTGGCAGCACTCACCATGCGGGCCACAATGGAACGGGTTGGCACCGGTTCCTTCCACATCTTGAGAGTGGTGGCAAATAACGGATGGGCCGCGATATAACCTTCTATGACGGCTCTGAGTGAGCTGATCGACTCCAAAACCTTGTCCGTCAGATCTCGATCCGCCGCTATCCAGAGATCGGTCTCGTCAACCACCACCCTGAAGGAGGTTAAACCTTCAGGGGCGGCTTTTTCCCTGTAAGTACGCTCTGTATAAGCCGTTTGAGTCATATTTTACCTGGTGGTCGGACCCGGCAAGGTGCACTGCGGCACTCCGAGGACGAAACCTTCCTCCAGTATCCACCGTTTCAACTCCTCGGCCACTTCCAGCGCCATGGAGTAGCTGGACAGGGGGGTTGTGGGGATCTCTTTCCCATTAAAGCGCATGGTTCCGCTGCGAAGCTCCTCGTAGCTGACCTCGCCGAGGATCTTGCCGGTGCCTTCCGGGTAGTCCACCGCGTAATCCACAATGTTGGTCACGATATCCTTGTCCCTGACCCCCGTAAAGCGGGCCATCTCTTCATCCAGGATGGGGATAGGGATACCCATGCCAATGAAGAGACTGATGCCATAGCCGAGCATGCTGGCGCCCCGCAAGTACCGCTGCTTCATTCCCTTGAGGTCTCCGAGGACCGAGATCGTGCCTGCGGGAGTTCTCGTGGTGCCGTTGTCGGCTCTGGGGGCGTTGGGGTTATGCTGGGTCCCATGCCAGATGACGTGCCCCTCTCCCCCTCCCAGAAAGATCCTGGTCCCCAGACCGATAGTCCGGTAAAGGGGGTCGTTGAGCAGGGGCGAAAGCTGTCCGGCGCTGGAATAGTTCGCGTTGCTGGCATCCGGTCTCAGCACACCCATGTAGGTGTAGACGGTTCGATCACCCTGATTCACCGCGCAGTTGTAGTTCTGGTAGGCGTTCCTGGGGTTTAATAAAATAGCGTAAGGCATCTCTGCGAGGGTCTTTTCCATCTCCGCCTTCTTGGCCGGATAGCAGTCTGTACCGTAGCCTTCCACCCTGAGGTTCACTGTTTTACCTGCTACCAGATCCTCGATGACGTGGGCGCCTCCATAGGGGAAGCTGCCCGGGTAGACCTTGTTTAAAGGATCGTCCTCCCTGGACTCTGTGGCACCGAGGTAGGTGTCCACGGCAGCCATCCCGGCGTAGGCCGGCACATCGTTCATCCACACCCTGGAAGATTTTATCTTGGGCGACGTGTGACCGAAATTGAACATTGCGCCGGAGGAGCACATCATCCCGAAGGTCCCGGTGGTTACTACATCCACCTCTTTTGCAGCCTTGGCCGGTCCCACTTCATCCACCAGGTAGGACATCTCGCCTGCAGTAAGTACAACCGCTTTACCGGACCTGATGCGTTCGTTGATCTCCTCGAAGCTCTTCGTTGTTTTAGCCATCTTGTTACTCCTTCGTTTTGCGGTTATCTGCGAACAGTATACTGTGAGCTGTTCACTGTTCTTGCAGACTGGAAAGGCCCGCCAGAACTGAAAAACCCCACCTGTGACAACAGGAGGGGCAAAAGCTTTTACCCAACTCCTTATCTCCCAAGGTTCCTTGCGGGAATTAGCACCGGGTGCCACGCGTAAAGCGTGACCGGTTGCTGTGGCTTCAAAGGGCCCGTCCCTCCACCACTCTGGATAAGGTGTATCTATGTGAGGGGGGAGAATCACACAACTCAACCAGACAAGTCAAGAATTTTTTATCCTTTCCCGAAGATTGTACTTAAATGGGTGAGAATCAATATTGATGACTTCGCAAAAAGTCATCAATGCGCCCCGCGCGGGGCGCCCAAATCAATGACTCACTCCGTAAGTCATTGATTTGTAAGGAAATAGAAAACGACGCTTTTCCCTTTCCGTGGAGCGAAAAGTCCCGGATTGGACTTTTTGCGACTCTATCAATATTAATATTCTAAAACTGGACATGAACCCATTCTTGATATTAGACTGGGAGGAAGAAGGTGGGAGTGGGAATAGGGAATAGGAGGAATGCATCTGTTGCTTTTCTTCTATCTTCTCTATTCTGTCTTTTTGCACCTCCCCTATCCCTCCTTCCTTATTCCACAAACAAAGGATTCTTATGCCTTCAGATGACAAACCCATAGCCTCCTGTCCCCTCAACGATGTCGAGGCTTTCGATTTTCCCTTTTTCATTAAAAAGGGCGTGGGGGTTGAATCCGACCAGCTGCTGCTTGAGATCCACCTGTGGCACATGACCTCCGACGAAAAGGCGGTGATCGGGGAACTCCTCCAGATCAACGAAAGTAAGGACCTGCAGGACGCAGGGTATAAAACAGACGACCGGGGAGTGTACATCATCGGGGAAGCGGAGAGTTGGATGCCTGGACCGGAGTTTGGTCCCATAGAATAAGGAAGGAGGAATGTGGGGCAAAAACGCTGTCTTCATCCTTCTGACATATTGGAGAACCCCATGCTTACTGCCAAAAAGATCAAGGCTCACTATGATTTCACCCTGGAGGAGGAGAAGCTCCTCGCTGATCTGAGCACGCGGATGAAGAACTACCGCGACCGGTTCGGTCAGGAGCTCATGGCCTCCTTCATGGTCCACGAAAGCATGGCTGGTTTCTTTCCTTCTGAAGAAAAGGAAAAACACCACGCCATGACCTTCGCTGGCTGGTTTATGCGCCTCTTTTCAGGAACTTACGACGAATCCTATTTCCAGAAGCTGAGAAAAGTGGGGCAGGTGCACGTGGACATCAAGCTGGACGGGCATCTTGTTAACGCTGCCATGACTACTACACGGCAGCTGTTGGCCGGATATATCGAGCGGGAGGTCCCGGCTGAGGATATGGAAAAGACCAGGATAGCCATCACCAAGATCCTGGACATCAATCTGGACGTCATGACCAGTTCCTACAGGCAGGCCGAACTGAAGAAGTATTTTATTTACAAAAAGGCGGAATCCTATCTCATAAGCCTCATGGAGCGGTTCACCCACGGCCTGAACCTCGTCCTGGCCCTCGCCCTCGCTATAGTTTCCCTGGAGGTAATCTGGCTGTTCGCCCGCGACGTAACGAACGTCTTTCGCGGCGACAATCTGGAGACCAGCGTGGTCACCGCCCTGGGCTCCCTGCTCATCATCTGGATGATGAGCGAGTTGATGTCCACTGAGGTTGACCACCTTAAGGGCAAGAAGATCGCCATCAAGGTCTTTATCGGCACTGTCATCATCGCCCTCATTCGAAAAGTGCTCATCGGGTCGCTGCAGCATGCATCTCTCACCGAATACGGGACCAAGGTCGGTACTCTTTTCATCCTGGCATTGGTTTACTGGCTGGTGGCCAGGGCCGACCGGCCGTGAACCAGCCTGGGGCCACCTTCAAGGAGGTTACCGGGGCCATACTCATAGGGGGGCAAAGCCGACGGTTGGGGCGCGACAAGGTGCTGCTGCACTACCAGGGAAAACCGCTGGCCCTTCACCTCCACGGAATTCTCACCAGCCTTTTCCCGCGGGTCCTCCTCATCGGACACCCCAGACCGGAACTGGAAGACCTGGGTTTTACCTGCCTTCCTGACCTCGTCTCGGACAAGGGTGTCCTCGGGGGCATTTACACCGCCCTCAGCGCTGCCGCTACCCCTCACGTATTCATCGCCGGGGCCGACATGCCTTTTCTCACTCCCGCCCTGATATCCACCATCCTCAGTCACCGACACCTTGCCGACGCCGTGATACCCCGTGGTCCCAGGGGATTGGAACCGCTGTGCGCGGTCTACTCAAAATCCTGCGCTGACGTTATGGAGAAGAACCTGGGGGATGGCACCCTCAAGATCATGGCGGCACTTGAAAATATGACGGTGCTGTCTCCCGAAGTTTCACCCGATAACGGGGAGCCGGATCCTTTCATTAACATCAACTATCCGGAGGATATGGAAATACTGAATAACAACTAATCTCATATCTCAAATCTCAAAAATCAGGAAACCACCCTAAGGTAGTCACATCGTATAAGACTTTGAGATCTGAAATCTGAGATCTGAGGTTCGCCCTCCCCTTTCCCCTCTATTCTGGGTGTAATAACAAAAACTATTTTTGACTATATATATAAGCTTATGTTACTATTTCAGGTGTAGTTACTTTAGCATTCGAGTGCCTTTAATTGCCTTCCCCTTATGGAGGATTAATATATGGGTCGTATTTACGACAGCATAACGGAACTTATCGGGAATACTCCTCTTCTCAGGTTAACCAAAGTAGCTGATGGAGCAAAAGGCATCGTCCTTGGAAAAATGGAATCCCTCAACCCCCTTTCCAGCGTCAAGGACCGTATCGGTTTAGCCATGATCGAGGCAGCTGAAAAAGAGGGATTAATAAAGAGTAACACTGTCATCGTGGAACCCACATCAGGCAATACAGGTGTAGCTCTTGCCTTTGTAGCCGCATGCAAGGGGTACCGGCTCATCCTCACCATGCCCGAGACCATGAGTGTTGAAAGGAGAAACCTTCTCGCCGCCCTCGGCGCGGAGCTGGTCCTCACCCCCGGCAGCGAGGGGATGAAAGGCGCCATCGAGCGGGCCCAGGAGATCGTTGACACCACACCGGGCGCCATCATACCTCAGCAGTTCGAAAACCCGGCCAATCCGGATATTCATCGCCGGACCACCGCCGAGGAGATCTGGGAGGACACCGGAGGAGAGGTGGACATTCTTGTCGCTGGCGTAGGAACGGGGGGAAGCATCACCGGTATTGGTGAGGTGCTCAAGGAACGGCGGCCGGGGTTTACGGTCATTGCTGTTGAGCCCGAGGACAGTCCCGTCCTGTCCGGTGGAACGCCTGGACCACACAAGATTCAGGGCATCGGGGCCGGTTTCGTCCCAAAGGTGCTCAACACCAAGATCATCGATGAGATCGTCACTGTCAAAGCTGAGGATGCCTTTGAGACATCACGCAGACTGGCAAAAGAGGAAGGTATTCTCTGCGGGATCTCCGCCGGCGCCAACGTATGGGCCGCCGTCCAGGTAGCCAAACGCCCGGAGAACAGCGGGAAAACCATTGTCACCATCATTTGCGACACAGGGGAAAGGTATCTTTCCACACCACTTTTCCAGGGGTGAGCGATTCTAGCAAGCAGCAAGCAGCAAGCACGCAGAAAAGAAAACACGGTTCCTGTAATGCGGTAAAGGCTTATTAACCGCAAATAGCTGGAACCTGAAACTTTAAACCTGGAACCTGAGCGAAGCGAGCATATGAGATCTGAGTTAATCATCGCCGCGATCACCGCGCTTACCTTTCTCTCCTGCCAGCCTTCCAAAGAGGCCGCCAAGCCTCCTGTTCGGCTGGGTCCAGATGTAGAGCGTCTTGCAGGAGAGATCCTCGCTCCCATGGCAAACCCTGTCACCCTTCAGATCATCCGCGGCGGCAAAGGTGAAACCATGGGTGAAGAGGCTCAGGCTCTCGTGGACCTCGTAGCCCGGATATCACCAAATGTGAGCATGAACAGGTTGGATATCGCCATACGTCCCGATGGGGTCGACCTGGGGGTCTCCCACGGACCCGTTATCGAGATGAAAGGAAAAGCGCCAGGGATTTTAAGATACTACGGCTATCCCGAGCGCAAGGAGACGCGTCCCTTCCTCGAAGGCATCCTTTCGGCATCTGGCCACCAGGTAAATCTGGCGCCTGAAGCTGTATCCTATATTTCAAAACTGGACAAGGAGATTCTGATCCGCATTTTTACCACCCCGGACTGAACTTTCTGTCCCGAGCCGGTCGGGCTCGGATACGCTTTCGCAGGTCTCAGCGACAAACTGACAGTCCTGGTCTACGGCAGTCATGAATACCCGGAGCTGAGCCAGAAATTCGAGGTTGTCACCGTCCCCAAGATCTGGGTCAACGACAAGATCTATATCGATGGAGCAGCCCCCACCAGGACTATGATGACAACAACATTTGTGAGGATGATAGAACAGGCGTTGGACGAATCAATCCCGCGGGGTAAACTTCAGTTGGAAAAGTAAGTCCTGGTCGTAGTCACAACATTAGAAGGAGGAATAGGGAAGGAGGGAGGAGGAATAAAGCGCCCTGCTTCATCCTACATCCTTCCTGCATATATCCAGGTCAAGGGCCTGAAACGAGGTATTTAGCTTTCCGGAATTGAAATTTCCGGCCTGGCTCCCAATTCCATAATAACCGCTGCCGCAAGCGCGTTCCCCCACCTTCCGCACTCCTCCATACTCAACCCCTTCCCAAGACCAGCAAGGAAACCGGCAGCGAAGGCATCACCCCCACCGGTGCGATCTACCGGATCCAGTTCAGGGGCCGGGACTTTTAGAACATCGATCCCTTCCGAGACCAGGCATCCGCCTGTGGGAAGTGTCACCGCCGCTATCCGGGAATCGAGAGCCCTGATCCCATCAACAGGGTTCTCCAGACCGGTGATCATGCGGACCTCGTCGGAGTTCAGAATAAAACCATCCGCGAGAGCAGCCACTTCACTCTCCATGGCACCGTGCCACCCGCAGTACACAGGGATGTTTTTCTCCTTTGCCAGAGCTGCGTAGCCTGCAAGGGTCTGTGTGTCTCCTCCGGACAGATAGATACGATCGCATTGATCCAGCAGCTCTGGATCAACCCTTCCGCACAGATTGGCTCCAGGGGCCCGGACCATGCGCTTTTCTCGCCCCATGGAGAAGATGACCGCAATACCGGTCGTTCCATCGACCCTGTTAACACCCCGGGTTTTCACCCCTGCCTTCCGGAGATGCTCAAGGTGGGCTGTCCCAAGAAGATCACTACCTGCGGCTCCGGCCAGAGCAACTTCCTCCCGGAGATTTGCCAGCCACCAGGCTGTGTTGGCCGCACTACCGCCGAAACCGGCATGAGCCTCATCACAGGTTATTTTCTCGTGGGGGCCGGGGAGGCGGTCCAATGGGAAGAGGATGTCGTAATTTATGTTGCCTACAACCAGGATCATAAGGGCAATCTCAGATCTCAGATCTCAGGATGCAGCCAAGTGAACTACCACAGGCTTACGCCCGTGGCATCCTTAAAGGCCAAGCTTCGCTTGCCCGCTGTCTTCTTCACCTTGCATGCGAACATAGTTTCGAATCGTAGCTTCGTTTATGTCGACTGTGGATACAAAATAGCCAATCGACCAAATACCTGGGACTCCCCAATATACTTTGTCCAAATGGGGAAACTTCTCCCGCAACTTTCGCCCGGTGTTGGATTTGATCATGTTCACCACCTGACATACTGGATACTTCGGTGGAATCGAAACAAACATATGTATATGATCAATGTCCGTGTTTACTTCCAATATCTCAATCTCTGGATGGACACGGCTAACCTGAAGCACCACCTTGCGAAGATACTCTCCAACACCGGACTTCAGTATCTTCCTGCGGTATTTGGTCGATATGACTATGTGGTAACCCGTGTAGTAGACTGCATGCGCTTGTTTGCGATACTCCATCCACGTATTCTAACCGAAGACAGCGGGCACTTCCATCTACGGGCTTACGCCCGCAGAATTACGAATGAGTATTAAACAGGAAGCTATAGGAGCAAGCGTTGTTTGAGGTTTGAGATTTGAGATTTGAGATCCTCCTATCGCGCGACGACAAACGCGCGGTTGAATTCCCCGGACCTGAGCAATTGGTCCCGGAACCGTTCTGCCTCTTCACGGGTGGTAAATTTACCCACCCGTACTCTGAAAAAGTTCATGTCCCCCCGTTCGAAAAGAGACAGATCGGCCGCACCATGTTCATCCATCATGCGGCGCACCAGCCCTTCGGCGTTTTCCTTTACTGTGAAAGCTCCAACCTGGACTGAAAATTCACCCGCATTGTAATCTAATCGGGGTCGCAGGGTAATTTCGTCAGTTTTTCCCTGGAGAATTTCTTCCCCCAGGGCTGTGACTACAACAGGTGCCACTCCTTCGTTCAACATGTCGAGCTGTCGGGCGGCTGCCCTTGAAAGATCAATGACACGGTTGTCGACGAAAGGTCCCCTGTCGTTGACCTTCACTACGATCGACTCACCCTTTCCATCGGTTCTCTTCACCTTCGCGTAGGTGCCCAGGGGCAGGGTCCGGTGGGCTGAAGTGAACTTTTCCATGTCGTAGATCTCTCCACTGGCCGTCTTCCGACCGTGGAATTTGGTTCCGTACCACGAAGCCATACCCTTTTCGACATACCCTTTGGAAGACCCCATAACCCGGTAGGTCTGGCCCATGACGCGGTAGGTCTGGCCACCAGAGGCCAGAGCAGCTTCAGAGGGCGGAGGGCGCAGGGCGCGGGGCGCAGCGCAGGAAGAGAGCGCGACTATCGCGGCGAGAAGGAGGGAAGGAAGAAGGAGGAAGGAGGAAGTAAACCTCATCTTACGCAAATTTCTTTCCAATGCGTTGATAAACGAAACACACAACAGCTTATCTACAATCGTTGCCTTTCCCTCGTCCTTCATCCTTCCTCCTTCTTCATCTTACTCCACTACCGTCACCTTCTCCAGCACCACGTGCACAGAGGGCACATCCTGGAACCCCCTGAAATTACCGGTCTTGACCTTCCCGATCTTCTCTACCACATCCATCCCCTCAACAACCTTGCCGAAAACCGCATAACCGAACCCGGAAGAGGTCTCATTGGTGTGGTCCAGAAAGCCGTTGTCCACAAGGTTAATGAAAAACTGGGCTGTAGCGCTGTCCACCACGTTAGTCCTGGCCATGGCGAGTGTGCCCTTCAGATTTTTAAGCCCGTTTCCGGCCTCATTTTTGACAGGCGGCAGGGTTTCTCCCATCTGCATGTTTTCATCGAACCCTCCACCCTGGACCATGAAACCTTCGATCACCCTGTGGAAGATCGTACCGTCATAGAAACCGTTCTGGACATATTTCAGAACATTTTCAACCGTGATGGGGGCCTTCCCTGAATCCAGCTCAGCCACGATAACTCCCATCGATGTCTCCAGTTTTATCTTCGTCATCTTGTCTCCCTTCACTTGGGGCACAGCCTTGCCATCGTCCTTTACCCCGGTCAGATTAATTTTCGCATTGAGGGCCTTTGCCATAATTCCGTAAGGATGGTCCTTGAGAAACTCCCAGTAGATGTTTTTCCCCTTTCCGGGAGCCACAGACTTACCAACATCTCCTGACAACGACTCCGGGGAAACTTTTAGGGGACCACGGCCATCCGAAAGGGTGACATCCACATCCACAACCTGATCGCCGGGAAGATCAAAGCCCACTACCGCCCTGCTGCCTTCGAGACGGACGACTATGTTCTGTGCCTCTTTCTGTACCTCGGCCGCAAGGGTATAGCCTGGTAGTAGCATCGTCACTGCCAGCATGAGGGTAAAAACAGGACACACAAACGACACTGTTCTCTTCATTGGTATGAACCTCCGTGTAATATGAATCTCAGATCTCAGAATAATCCAAATATGGCCATCGCGAACCCTACTATAGTTCAACTTCCTAATTCATCCTCCCCCTAGCGAGTGGGGAGGGCCGAGGTGGGGGTGAAAGGAACATCCCCGTGTGAAGCGATCCCGATGAGCGGGATTGCCGCGCCCACTGAAAAAACACTGGGCTCGCAATGACATACTTTTATTTCACTGTTCACGTTTCACGATTAACGTTTCACGGTTCACTGGTCCCAACCTTTGCCTTCACAAGATCGTATACCACACGGTTGACCGGAACGGGGAGGTTCAAAAGTTCCGCCCTCCGGATGACCTGTCCCGTGATCGCATCTATCTCCGTTTCCCTTCCCCGTTCAATATCCTGCAGCATGGAACTTAAATGGGAATCGGTGGATGGAAGCAGCTTGCTGAAAAACAGGTCAAGGTATTCATCTGCCGATCCCCATGCCAGCTGCACCTCCCGGGAGGCCACTGAAAAAGCTTCCTTGACAAGAGCGATAAGCAGAGCCCGTGCGTTTTCCTGCCTTCCCAACTCCCCGTAGGGCACATTGAGCAGAGCGGATAAAGGGTTGAGACCGACGTTATAGAGCACCTTGCCCCACAGAGCAGCCTCAATGTTGTCAACTTGTTCCGTCGGGATCCCACACGCTGTCAGCAAAGCGGCCAGTTCCCGTCCAGTTTTCTTTTCCGCCTCGGTTCCGGGCCCGCCGATAAGAACATCGTCGGCCCACACTGATACGTGTACGTGACCGGGCCTGGTCACCTCAGCGCCAAAAATCACCCGCCCGCCAAAGCTGCGCTGCGGACCGAAAACCTCGCGAACCTGCTCCAGATTTCCCAGACCGTTCTGGAGGGATATCACAAGTGTCGTGTCACCAACCAACCCGCTTCCTGCCAGTTTCTGAACCGCTTCGGCAGTATCGCTGGACTTTACACTGATAAAAACAGCTGTCACACCTGGACTGCTATCGATACCGGTAATATCGGTAAAGGTTTCTAGAGTGTCGACCAGGTGTTCCCCGAGAAGTCCGTCGATGACAAGGCCGCTCTTGCGGACAGCCTCCATGTGCGGGTTTCTCCCCACCAGGCTGACCGAGTAACCGTTTCTGGCAAGCATGCCGCCAAACACTGAGCCGATGGCGCCGGCGCCGTAGATTATGAAACGATGGTGACCATCCTTTGGTTCATTTATCAATTTGTCACCATCGTTTCATAATCGTGAGACACGGAGACTCGGAGAAGGGGGGACACGGGGAAAGATCTTTCTTTCCGCGTCGCCGCGTCACCGCGTCCCCGCGTCAAGCGATCTACTTCTTCGTTAACTTCCGCCACAACTCCTCCGCCCCGTCACGCCCCTTTTCCTTGTCCCTTGTACCTTGTATCTTTTCCCTTACTCTATACCAGTCGCAGAAGTTGATCCCTTTCGGATCCCCAACCCTTTCCGCGGAAGGCTCCGAACATCGGCTGTCTACCCAGTGCAGGCAGTTCACACAGGAATGAAGATAAGCATCGCAGGAGGGGCATGTGTCTCTGAACCCCACTTTATCCGGAAGTTCTGCTACGACCCTGCAGGCTGCGCATGTTACTTTCATTTCCGGCTCCTTAACTCCTTCAGAACCGCATCCGCTTGTTTGACTGATTTTTTTACCCACTCTCCCAATATCCGGCCGGCCTCATCGGAGGGGATCCTTTCCAGAGCCTCACCCTTCTCCATTTTATACCGCAGTACATGGTGAATGGCGATACCGGCTGCCACCGAAACGTTAAGACTCTGGGAGAATCCGCTCATGGGGATAACGAAAAACCCATCCACCTGATCAAGAACCTCGGGGTTGGCCCCTTCCAATTCGTTGGAAAACACCAGGGCCACCCTTCCAGAAAAGTCTGTCTGGTCGAGAGGAAGAGCATCCTCACCGAACGCCCCGGCGAGGACCCTGAAACCTTTTTTCTTCAGAATTTTCAGGCAGGTGGACACATCCTCATGCCGGTGAATGGTGAGCCATTTGTGGGAACCCTGGGTCAGAGTTCTGAATATTTTACCCTCTCCCGGCTGCGGAACCACGTGTATATCCTGAATACCGAAAAACTCGCATGTTCTTAAAATGGCGCTTATGTTGAGGTCTTTATGGAGGTTTTCAAGAACCAGGGTGACTGAAACGACGCGGTTTGAGAGCACCTCTTTGAGGCGCTCAAGACGTTCAGGGAGGAGATAGGGTTCTAATATTTCGCGATCAGTCATAATAATTCCGTAATTTGTGATTTGTGATTCGGAGAACATGTACAGCCTTATACTACCCTTTTGCTTATCGATTCACGATTTACGAGTCACCACTCACGGCCTCTTACCATTTCATCACCACCATATCCCTCATCGCAGCTCCAAGGTAATCCGCAGCCACGGGGCACTTTACCGTGAACAGCATGAAGATGCGACCGTCCTGTGTCAGCTCGGTAAGGGTCTCGAAATTACCCTGGCCCTTGGCGATCACAAGGTCAGCTCTTTCAAAATGGTCCCGGAACAGGGCCGAACACTCATCGAGGATCGTCCCCGGCGTTCCGGCTCCGGTGCTTATAAGCCTTGCATGCAGGTGGATGCCGGCCAGAGCGGCATCCGAAACGGTAGCGTCGTTGATTATGGCACTTCCCTTGGCGGCGTAAACCACCCGGTCCGGCCCAAGCAGCCCCAGCAGGGGACGGTCAAACACGGTCTCCCCAGCGTTGTCCCCAATGTACAGAATGGTCCTGGCTTTGGAAACTTTTCCTCTCATTTCATCTACACTGTTTTGGAAAAACGGTTTTTCAAGGAACTGGACCAGGGTCTCCTCCATGTCGAAGTCCCCCCCGTGTTCCCCCGTCCCGAAATCGATGACGTTGCCTGCAATGGATATTCTGACCGCCGTATCAAAGGGGTCCGAAGATTTTTGAACGAGCTTTTCCAGCTTCGAGAGCAGCTTGAGCGCCTCCCGGGTATACCTGACCTTCATTGCCAGGAAGGGATCCTCAACCCCGCACATTTGGCTTGCGAATTGGTAAAGGGGGGTGCTCACGGCAGGTGGGCTGAGATCGTTGTTCCAGGAACGGTTCAACTCCAACTTAATACCTTCGAGGACCTTTTGCAGGGTTTCCTCATCGGCACCGGCGGCCTTGGCCGTTGTTTCCATCTGTTTCAGCAGGCATGGCCTGCAATCGGGGTGGATTTTCATAGTTTAATTGGTGAAAAGCCTCGCATCAACAGGAACCGGGATCCCTTCCGTGGTCGCTTTAAACTGCGTCGTGGCAGGCAAAGTGTTCGTCATTGCGAGCCCTGTGTCTTTTCAGTGGGCGCGGCAATCCCGACTAATGAGACTGCTTCCACCGTCGCTCTTTGAGCTATGGCGGACAAGCGCGATGACCCGTCTTCGTCCTATGGACTTCGCCGGTGCAAGCAAATGCGATTGGATTCCGGGTCTGAGCCCGGAATGACGACCTAAAAACCAGGATTAAACCTCCCTCTGCGTCCTTCGCGAACTCTGCGTTAAAACAATGTCGCTTTTAACTGCTGGATTCCGGCTCACGACTTCATCGCGTCCGGAATGACGATCATGGAGGTTATTACTTCGATACTTTGTTACCTGGCCACCTGGTTACGAATTTTTCTCCTGGGTACTGGCTTCTGGGTACTGGCTCCTGGGTACTGGCTTCTGGGTACTGGGTACTGAATTATTAATACAACTTCACCCCCGCTTCCCTGTACTCTTCAAATTCGATCACGAAGCTGGTGCCCTTATCCGAGTTGATCCGCATCTCACCAGACAGCTGCTCCACCAGCATCGTCACCAGCTGCAGGCCGAGGGATTGTGTTTTTCGAATATCAATATCCTCGGGAATGCCCACACCGTCGTCGTTGACCTCAAGATGGAATTTGCCTTCACCAGCCTGCCTGAAAATGATCGTCACCTCGCCCTCCCGACCGTCCGGGAAAGCGTGCTTGAAAGCGTTAGTGATAAGTTCGTTGATGATCAAGCCGCACGGTATCCCCGTATCCACCACCATCAGCATATTTTCAGCCTGGATATTGAGCTTTACCTTCCCCAGGTCCACTGCATAGGACTTGAAGAGGTTGTTCACAAGGTTGCGAATATAGGTGCCGTAATCCACCTGGGCGAGGTTCCTGGACTGGTAGAGCTCCTCGTGGATGAGAGCCATGGTAATGACCCTGTTTCGGCTTTCCTTGTAGACCCCTTTAACACTGTCATCTGTGATGTGGTAGCTCTGCAGATCCATCAAACCGGAGATCACCTGGAGGTTGTTCTTCACCCTGTGATGGATCTCCTGAAGCAGAACCTCCTTTTCCCTCACGGAAGATCTGAGGATATCCTCTGAGTGCCTGTCCTGGGTGATATCTCTGAAATAGATCACCCTGCCGAGGTACAGGCCATCCTCGTCCAGCATGGGCGCCGCATACTCTTCAAATATCTGCCCGTCCTTGAGGAGGATCTCGCCCTGATATCGCACATCTTTCTGGTCCATGAGATTCCGTCTTTTTTCCAGGAACCCATCAGGGTCGGCGATCTTGTCCAGGACCGACTGTACGGCCTGCTCATCGGAACCTGAGTCCAGTACTTTTTGAGGAATGCCCCACATCTCCATATAACGATGATTACAGGAAATAATACTGTCTTTCTCATCCAGCACCAAGATTCCGCTCATGGAAAGTTCCATCTGGGTCCGGAGGATAGCGTTGGTTCGCCACAACTCGCTCTGGGCCTCTCTGAGGCTGGTCACATCGCGGATCACCGAGATGCGGTGGGGTTCTCCAGCGATATCGACTTTTTTAGCGGAAATGGAACTGATGAAAACGGACCCATCCTTTTTGAAAAACCTTACCTCCTGCTTGTCAAGATGCTCCTGATCCCTGAGCTCCTTTAAAAAGGTCTCCCTCGTTTCATCATCGATCCAGATCCCGGCGGTCCTGGTGGTGCGACCGATCATCTCTTCCCGGGTAAAACCGGTGATATTCGTAAACCCTTCGTTTATGTCCACAAAGGTCTCGTCCCTCATTCGAATAACCGATATGGCATCCGGGCTCAGCCTGAATACTGTGCGAAAGTGCTCTTCACTGGACTGGAGGGCTTTATATAAAAGCTCCAGATGATCTGTCATCTCGTTGAAGCTTGCCGCGAGCATCCCCACCTCATCCCCGGTGATCACGGGCGCTTTCGCTGAAAGATCCCCCTTTGCAACCAGGGCCGCGGCGTCCCTCACCATGAGAATGGGGCGGACGATCTTTCCAGACACGAAATAACTGCCAAGCAGCACAATGGCAGCAATACTCATACCCAGCAAAAACAAACTCCACCCCAGGCGGCGAGCCGGACCAAAGGCCTCGCTCTGGTGGATCTCCGCCATGAGGAGAAGATCGAGATCCTCCAGCCAGTGATAAACCCCTATGACCCGTATACCCTGGTAGTTCCTGTATAGGCCCCTGCCGTCAGCTCCCTTGACCCCGGCATCGATCCCCATGGAATGGACACCTCTCGGGTAGTCCTCCCGTCCGAACCTTTTGGACGAAACGGAGTTATTGAACTTGTCCACGAGGTAGGCCTCACCGGAACGACCCAGACCTGCCCTTTCCAGGAAGACCTTGTCTATCCTGTCAAGGTCAAGCCGTGCTGCAAAAACACCGAGCTTCTCGCCATAGAGGGAGACCAGGGGGGTTGAGATGACGATATTCGGGCGGTGGATCACCGGGGATGTAAAAACCTTCTGGACATAGGTGTCCTCGAGACCCTTTATGAAATACCCGTCGTTGATGCGATAATCCCCCTCATGAGTTTTTTCGGTGGACAGAAATACTCTCCCCCCATCCCGGGTGAGGAGAAATACTTCCCGTATATCCTCATTGCCGCCCTTGAACCAGGCGAGGGTTTTAGACATACTGTCGTATGCTTCAGCAACCTCATCTGCACCCCTGATACCCAACATGAATGCCCGCAGGGGACGCCTTAAAGATTCCGCTCCCGCAATATTCTCTACATCGCTTTTTAATCCCGAGATCCACCATCTGAGGTTCTCTTCCTTTATGGAGGCGATGCCCTCCAGTTTATCGTAGATACTTGATTCAAGAGTGGTTCGAGCGAGATAATAGGAACTGTAACCCACCAGAAGGGCCCCCGGGATGGCGAGCAAAGCGAAGGTGGTTACAAGGCGGGTGGTCAGTTTTTTAAACAGGTATTTCTTCATGACAGGTACGGTTCCGGCACTTACGGCTGGTACATCTTCACAAAGGTGATCTTCCCCCGGCTGAGCTGCAGGACCACTGCGCTCTTGGCAGGATCACCGCTCACAGGGTAGTCGATAAGGCCGGAGAGTCCCGGGTAGGGGGGCAGTTCATAGAGCGCCTTGACCAGATCGGCCGGTTCGGTTGATCCGGCCGCGGCGGCCGCCTGGAAAAGGATCTGAAAGGCGTCGTAGGTCAAAGCGGCGGTGTTATTTGGAGCTTCCCCGAAAAGGGTTTTGTATTCCTTGACGAATTTCCGGTTGGCCTCACTGTCCACCGTTTCCGACCAGTGGGACACCTTGTAGGCGTTATCGAATCCCGGTATCGAGGCAAGCTGAAGTTCATCCCAGGCATCGGTGCCCAGCAGAATCACGTTTAAACCTTGATCTCGAATCTGAGGGCCCTGAATAAGCACGTCGTTATTGTGATTGGGCAGCAGAATGAGTTCCGGGTCGGCTTCCCTGATGGCAGCAAGTTGGCTTGAAAACTCCTCCTGGCCGGAAAGGTAGGTCTGGGACGCGACAACGGTGCCGCCAAAGAGGGTAAACCTGGAGCTGAACCGTTCAGCGATGCCGCGATTGTAGGGCCTGGATATATCGTAAAGGATCGCCGCCCGGCGGACAGCCAGGTTTCTATAAGCAAAGGTGGCAAGAACCTCGCCCTGAAAATCGTCCAGAAATCCTATCCTGAACACATGATCTTTCCCGGCCGTGGTCCCGGGGTTAGTGGACATGGGAGAGATCATGAGGATCCCCGAACTCTGGGCAATTTCCGCCACCGGTATGGCATCTCCACTGTGCTGCGGGCCGATGAGGACATGGACACCCTTCTGATTTATGAGATGTTCAGCCGCGTTTACAGCCTCTTCAGGGTTATTGTCGATCCCAACTGTGGATATCCGCAAGGCAACTCTCTTCCCGCCTACTATTATCCCCCCTGCCTCCTCCACCTCCTTCTCGATCATGTTGACGATGTTAAAAGTCGCTTCACCGCAGCAGGTCTGGGCCTTGTCCCTGTTATAGACAAAGACGCCTACTTTCAGTTCCGCCGGTGGGGAGGGAGGTTTATTGCAAGAGATCAAAAAGGATAGTGCGAGGGTCAGATAAAGGATCAGCAGTTTGGCCCGGACCACATTTGAATTTGAACGCACCTCAGGTATGATGCCGCCCCTCCTGGCTGATCATTGAACATCCCCCTAAACAATAACCTGTTACATCACGCGCAACCACTTTAATCCCAAAGGATTTCCTCGTCAACCCGGGAGTCTGTTCCGGGATTTTGTCATGACTCTCTGACAGAATCCCAGCTGCGGGTTGAGCCTTTCCCATACAGAGCGCAATGCAAAAAACTCAAGCCCCCTGGCCTTCTTCAGAAACAACTCTCTTGACGTAAATCGCTGCCGCCATCCCTTCATCGACGGCATACCGGCTCTGACCCACAGTGAACACAAATGATGGATAGCGGCGCTGAAGGGTCACCGACTCACCGGGTAAAATGCCCAGGGCCATGAGTTTTTTCAACCTCTCGGAATCACCTGTATGTACATAAGCGATAGCTCCACTCTCTCCCTGGCGCAGGTTGCTCATGGGAACGACCATCTGATCCACCCGGGTCTCGGCGCGATGGCAGCAGTCTCCGATGGGAATAGCCCTATCGTGGGGGCAGCTTCTGGGATGGCCCAGGAGCTCGCAGATCTTTTCCTCCAGCTCCGGCCTGATGAGCATGTGCTCAAAGCGGCAGGCAACATCCTCGATCTCATCTTTTTTTATCTCAAAGATGTCCAGAAACATCCGCTCGCTGAGACGGTGCCGCCTTATGGTCCTTCTGGCCTCCTCGAAGCCTGCATCGGTCAACTGGATCCGGTCTCCATCGACCTTGACAAGGCCCTTGTCCTTAAGGATCGTGATGGGTTCTTGTAGAACCGGCACCGAGCCCACAACGATCTCATCCAGGGGAACCGACTCCTTGCCGCCTTCCTCGAGCTTGACCCACAGGACTTCCAGTATCTCGTCTAAAAATTCTTCGGCAAAATTACTAAGTTCCACCATGGTATGTTCTCCTGTAAAGTGATCTCAGACCTCAGATCTCAGATCTCAGATCTCAGATCTCAGAAACAATTCTATCACTGGTGAGACCAGAATTGCAGTAGTTTGAGATTTGAGATGTGAGATTTGAGATCCCCATAATCATCAATTCTCAGTTTCTTTATAGTCTTATCCCCAACGCATTCAAAGCCCAGTTCACAGCCCCTCCCACCACGAAAGCGAAAGGAAACACGAACACTGCCACCGTGGTCGCCATCTTCCAGCCCCGCTCCTTGAGCATGACCAGGAACTGGGCGATGCAGGGCAGGAACAGGGTCAGGGTAATGGTGGCCACAGCCAGCTGATTGCCGGAAAGAGCGCCTGTCTGGTGAACATCGTAAAGGCCGGCTACCCCGTAATCCCTTCTGAAAAAACCGTAGAGGAAAGCCTGGGCCGCCTCATCCGGGAGCCCGATCCAGTTAGTGGGAAATTTCAACAGCCACAAGGCCTTCTCAAAGAGACCGGTGATGTTGCCAACCCATATGAGGACGGAGGCCAGGAGGAAGAGAGGCAGGATCTCCATGAAATACCATCTCATCCTGCTTGAGGTCTTTATCCAGACGTTGGAAAACCTGGGCATCCTGAGGGGAGGCAACTCCATGAAAAAGTCGGGTGTCTCCCCGGGCAGAATCTTGGCCGTCAGGTAACCGATGAGGAGAAATACCACACCGACAGTCCCGATCCAGGTAACGATCACCCCCGGTGAATCAGCGGCGAGACCGAATATCACGCCCAGCTGCGCTGAACAGGGGATCGCCAGTGCCAGAAGGACGGTAGCAATAACTCGCTCCCTGACCGATTCCAGGGTTCTCGTGACCATGGTTGCCATAGTCCCGCAGCCGAAACCGAGAGTCATGGGTATGACGGCGCGCCCGGAAAGTCCGATCTTTTTAAACAGCCTGTCTATGAGCAGGGAAAGTCTCGGAAGGTATCCACTGTCCTCCACCATGGAAAAGATGAGGAAAAAGGCACCTACAATGGGCATTACGAGGGCAACGGCGTAGCGTACTCCCAGGGTGAGGACTCCGTAGTCCATGGCTATCAGATCCTGGAGAGGTTTCCACGGGATCAGCCTTTCGGTCCACCCGTTGACAAAGGGAACAAAAAACTTCTCGAAGAGGTGCCCCTCCAGAAAATCCACAACGGTTCCGGCTCCAAAACCTCCCACGAAACGGTAAAACCCGAAATAAAGGACCAATAGCAAGATAGGGATTCCGGTCCATGGAGAGATCAGCAGCCGGTCCAGCCGGGCACTCGCTTGCCCGCCGGAAACCTCACCTTTTGTTATAACCCCTTCAAGGATCTGATCGGACCTGCGCTGGCGACTCATGGTCAGGAAGTAGCCGACAGGGTGCTCCAACTGTTTTTTCAGGAGGTTCAGTACCGAAAAGACTTGTTGTGCCCTGTCCGAACCATGGGTGGACAGGAGCCGCAGTACGTCTTTGTCTTCCTGCAGCGCGAGAAGGGCCGTGGCCCTGTGGGAAAAGGTGGTGTCGGGCATGACACTGGAGATCTCCCTTGCGGCCATTTCAATGGCAAGACCGTAATCGATATTGATCCCATCTGATCTTGCCGAATAAGCAGCGATAACCTCTTTGAGAGATCTTATTCCCTTACCTGAGATCCCGACAGTCGCCACTACCGGGATGCCCAGCTTCTCCTGGAGCTTTTCGACATTGATCTCCACACCCACCTGCTGTGCCTCGTCCATAATATTCAGCACGAGGATGACAGGCAGACCCGCTTCGATAAGCTGCAAGGTAAAGGGAAGCATCCTGTTAAGGTTCTTGGCGTCAACCACGTGAAGGATCACATCCTGGGGATCCTCCATGAGCATGCGCCTGGTCACCCTTTCCTCTTCGGTGATGGGAAAAACGGTGTACATGCCCGGCGTGTCGACGACTGCGCATTCCTGCCCTGCGAATCGCATCCGACCGTTGGAAAGGGCCACGGTAGTACCCGGATAGTTGGACACGATGACATAGCTGCCGGTCAACCTGTTAAACAGGGCGCTCTTTCCGACGTTGGGGCTTCCCACCATGAGCACGCGGCGACCGGGCTCTTCGACCTGTCCGGATCTGCGGCCTCCGCCTCTGCGGCGATGGCGCCTGGAAAATAATCCGCGCTTGGTCTCAGGTTCATCATCATGATGATGGCGGCAACGGCCGCAGTGTATTTTACAGTCGTGCATCATAAGCCCTCTACGTGCTCGAGACCTTCCCTGAAGATGGTGGCCACATGCGCGTCGCTAATGGAATATAAAGCATTTTTGCCGTCCTTCCTGAACTTCACAAGACGGCTGTTTCGAAGTATGCGGAGTTGGTGGGAAACTGCAGAGTCAGTGAGATCAAGACCCTCAGCCAGATCCCTGACACAGGATTCGGAGCCTACCAGAGCCATGAGGATCCGAACCCTTGTCCGGTCACCCAGAACACGAAAGGTCTCGGCCAGGTCATAAAGAGCCTCTTCGAAGTCTTTTCGTTTCCGCATCGCCTCAAAAGGGTCTTTCCCTATTTCCGGGCTCATCACTTCCTCCATAACAGGCTTTCAATCCTCACCTAAACATGAACGATTGTTCATATGAACGATTGAACAAGTAACAAATTAAACCAACTCAGTCAAACAAAGAATTTCCCTTGAGAGCTGAGATTTAAGGTATAAGATTCTATTTTGATTTACCCCGGGAAAGGCAGCCAGTTCCCTCAAAGTTCCCAGGTATGGCAAGCATGGTCACAGGCTGACCTGAATATCAATGCCGTGGAGGTTATGACCGCTGATGACGCCTCGTTACCAGTTCAATCGCCTGGAGTTCGCAGGCTCCCTGGGCGACCTGGGCACGCTCCTCCCCATCGCCATCGCCATGATCGTGGTCAACGGCCTGGACGCCACTGGCCTCTTGTTGTCCATAGGCCTTTTTTACCTTGTTGCCGGGATCTATTACAGAGTGACCGTCCCGGTGCAACCCATGAAGGTGATCGGAGCTTATGCCATCGCCTCCGGTCTCACCGCCTCTCAGATCACGAGCTCCGGTTTGCTCATAGGGGCCTTCCTTCTCATCGTCGGGGTCACAGGGGCTATAACCTTCATCGGCAAATTCACCCCCAAAGCGGTGGTCAGGGGCGTCCAATTCACCACCGGAGTCCTGCTCATGGCTGAAGGGGTGCGTTTCATGATCGGCACCTCCAGATTTCAGGTGCTGAGCCTCACTGCCGAACCGTACCTGGGTGTGCAGGCACTGGGGCCAGTACCCATCGGGATACCTATCGGGATCCTGGCTGGCGCAGCCACTTTGCTCCTGATTAAAAACAAACGCTTCCCGGCAGGTCTTGTTTTGGTATTCTGTGGCCTGATCCTTGGGCTCATCCTTGGCACCCACCAGGGATTCGACAACCTGCGGCTGGGCATCAATCTGCCCCGCCTCCTGCCCTTCGGCTGGCCAAACAGAGCCGACCTCACATTGGCCATGCTGATCCTGGTGCTGCCCCAGGTTCCCATGACCCTGGGTAACGCGGTCATCGCCAACGCAGACCTGTCAAAGGATTACTTCGGTGAGGATTCATCCCGAGTCACCTACAGGTCCCTGTGTATCAGCATGGCTCTTGCCAACTTTCTGAGTTTCCTGATCGGTGGGATGCCCCTTTGCCACGGAGCTGGCGGCCTGGCGGCTCACTACCGCTTCGGGGCTCGTACCGCCGGCTCCAACCTGATGATCGGATCCGTTTTCCTGGCATTGGCCATTTTTTTGGGCAGTCATACGGTTACACTGATGTTCCTGATGCCCATGGCCATGCTCGGCGTATTATTGATCTTCGCTGGCGGTGAGTTGGCCCTGACCATCCTGGACCTGAGGCAACGCAGGGACCTGTTCGTTTGCCTTCTGATGCTGGGTATAACTCTGGCTTCTAACCTGGCGGTGGGATTTGCGGCAGGTTTCGCAGTGGCATACGGCTTTCAATCAAGGAGGCTCTCCATATAGCTGCACCCCTGCCTCAAACCCCTTGCGGGGTCATGGAGACAACGTTTTTTTGCCATCGATGACCCGGAGGCGGCCCGCTGGTAGACCGCATATACCGCAGAGGAAACTGAATTTTGGAAAGCACGGTTACTATAGATGCGATGTTTCATGCCCTTGCCGTCATTCCGGAAATCGCGGCCAATGCGTGATTGTCCGGAGTGACGGGCAAGTGCGACCCGTCTTCGTTCTTCGAACTACGCCGCGGCAGGCTTAGAGTAAACGAACATGGTTCGTCAATCCGGACAGATTAAAACGATGGTCTGGGATCCAATTGCATTAGTCATCGCGAACCCTACTATAGGCAACTTCCTAATTCTTCCTCCCCTTGCTAATAGTCCCATTTCCTTACTCTCCCTCTCCCCTGGAGGGAGAGGGCCGACCAAAACCAATCTCGGATTTCGGGTTAAGTCTCCATCCTGCAAAGCCGCCAGTCTTGCACATTCCACATATTTTAAAGTAGTATAGTCACACACTTTTTGAGCATTCTCCTGAGTGTATTTTTGGGGTCGCCGCCTGTAATTTAACCTTGTTTAAGATACAAGCTGCGGCCCCGGATTCCTGAAAGTGTGAAAGGCGAGACCTGACCAGGGGTTTCCTGGACCATGACCAGGATTTTAATCCCTCCTTCCCTATTCCTCCTTCAGGTTTACTCATTCCCCTATTATTTTAACAAGTACTCGTTTCCTCCTGCGTCCATCAAACTCCCCGTAAAAAATCCGTTCCCAGGGCCCGAAATCCAACTGGCCATCCGTGATCGCCACCACCACCTCCCGGCCCATGATCTGGCGTTTGAGGTGTGCGTCCCCATTGTCCTCACCAGTGAGGTTGTGCCTGTATCGGCTTATGGGGGCGTGGGGGGCCAACTCCTCGAGCCACCTTTCGTAGTCCGCGTGAAGACCTGACTCGTTATCGTTAATGAACACCGACGCGGTAATGTGCATGGCGTTCACCAGCACCAGGCCTTCCTTTATGCCGCTCTCCTCGAGACACTTCTGAACGTGGGGAGTGATGTGGATAAATTCACGCCTGTTGGGCACATCGAACCACAGCTCTTTACGGTAACTTTTCATGAGGTCCTCCTTTGAGTATATTCAAAATTCAGGAATCACGTCTTCACCCAGACTTAAGTCTTCCTCTGCGTTCGAAGCCTGTCATGCCAGAGGCGTGACGTACTCCGCGTTAAAAAATCAACGCCTTTACAGGAACCAATCCTTTTCTGAGATTGCCACGTCCCTCTCGTCTATCTCGATGCTTTTCGCAATGACAGACAGCAAATGATTTGCAATTTTTTTTCACAAGCCTTACATTTCAGCCCTATGGATAGAACTGCGAGACATATATCCGGCTGGAAGATCCGCACAGCCAGACTGCTTCATCCTGTTCCGGTTTTTTTCATCGTAACAACCCTCACGGCGTTGGTCTACACTGTCCCCAACCTGCGTCAGACCTATCAAACCAGCACCATTTCGGTATTGGGTATAACCACCTTTGTTTTCAATATTCTTCTCCCGGTGGCCACCGGGTTTATCGCGGCCTTCGGTGTCTATTTCGGCCTTTCTGACCTGAGGCGGAAAACCGGTGATAGTGAAAGGTTCCTGAGCACCAAAGAGTCCTACACCGCGGATGACAGGTCAAGAGCCATCGCCAGACACCTGCCCACAGCAGCTATTACTATGGATGTGACCGGAAAGTGCACCTTTCTCAACTTTGCCGCCGCCGATCTTTTCCACATCTATCAACCGGAGGATCATTATATTATTGATCAGTTCATCGACTCCAACGGTTTACGGGGCAGCATAGAGGAAGTTTTCAGGGGCAATACCATCACGGTTGACAGAACAGGGATCCTGCTCGACGACCCCGAAACAGAGCGGACATGGGAAATAACAGGAATTCCCTTTACCAGGAACGATGAGGTCATCGAGGCCTTGCTGCTGATAGAGAACAGAGCCCAATACCGCATGCTCGAGGATGAGCTCATTCGTACCGAGGATAGATACAAAAACATATTTAACCATGCCCCCTGCAGTATCTTCTTCGTGGACAGCCAGGGATATTATCTGGACGCCAACCCTGCCGCACTGGAAATGCTGGGCTACTCTCTGGAGGAGCTCACGACTCTCACAACACGGGAACTGAGCTCTGATTCTGACAGAAGGCAGAGGCGGCTCAGGGAAGCACCCGGCTGGGTTGAAGATGAAACAAGATATCTGCGTAAGGATGGAAAAATGGTTGAGGCCGAGCTTCTGGGAAGCAGCTTCCAGTCAGGCACTGAAACATATTTCATCGGCATCGCCAAGGACGTTACGGCCAGGAATGAACTCCAGCGGAACCTGTCGGCAGCCAAAGCGCGTCTCAAAGCTGTCCTTTCCCTGGAAACCCGGCCCCTGATCCTTCTCGACGCCCAGGATCGCATCGCAAACGTCAACAGTGCCGCTATCGATCTGCTGGACTGCCCACCTGAAAAGCTCCTGGGTATGCCCCTGGAAGATCTGATCCAGGGCGAGCCTCCTCCTCTTCAGGAATCATCTTCCGCATCCTCCTCACCATGTATTTTTGATATTCCCCTGGGATCTGCCAGGAACCTTTCCGTCATACGCTTGCCCCTGGGCAGTTCAACCAATACGGGATCCCTTCTCCTCCTTTCCGGCGGTCCCCTCCCCGTAAAAAACAGCAAATCATAAAGCGGCCGGTCTTCGAATCCCAATCAGCTAAAAACTTTAACGCGGTAAAAAACATCGCTTTTTATAGTAACCGCGCTTTCCCAGGATTACAGCCTTTCTCCGCGGTTCTCTGCGGTGCGGCCATGATCGGCCGCTCTGCGTCACCCTGCGTTAAAGCTTTTATCGTACTTTACAGAAATACCACTGGATTCCGGACAATCACGCATTGGCCGCGATTTCCGGAATGACGGCAAGGGCATGAAACATCACACTATAGTAACTGTGGTCTTTCCCAGGATTAAGCCTCTCTCTGTGTACTCTGTGCCTCTTCTATGAGTAGGCCGGTCCTGTCAACGGGAAACTGGTCTATTGCCGACATCGGAAGCCCTTGCTTACACCCTGCT
>JARGFZ010000022.1 GCA_029210965.1 bacterium
TTGCGAAGATACTCTCCAACACCGGACTTCAGTATCTTCCTGCGGTATTTGGTCGATATGACTATGTGGTAACCCGTGTAGTAGACTGCATGCGCTTGTTTGCGATACTCCATCCACGTATTCTAACCGAAGACAGCGGGTACTTTCATCTACGGGCTTACGCCCGCAGAATTACGAATGAATATTAAATTTTTACGAGGTTTATTATTACAGACACAGGACCTTCAATGGACAGCAGTGTAAAAAACCAGATTCGCACTATCGTAGGTAAGGAACACTGTTCCGACAGGAAAGAGGACCTTTTCCTCTACTCCTACGATGCCATGAACAGACGGTATCTACCCGACATGGTGGCCCACCCCTCTTCTGCGCAGGAGATCTCGCGCCTGATCAACCTTGCTAATGAGAAGCTCTTCGCCATCGTTCCCAGGGGGGCTGGAACCGGCCTTACAGGAGGATCCCTGGCCGTGGACGGCGGTCTTGTTATTACGACCAGCAGGATGAACAGGATCCTGGAGATCGACCCGGAAAATCAGACAGCCTGGGTCGAGGCAGGGGTGTTTAACGGAGATCTTCAGTCAGCGGCCGCCGCGCACGGTCTCTTTTTTCCGCCGGATCCTGCGAGCATGGACTTTTCCACCCTCGGGGGGAATGCGGCCGAAAACGCCGGCGGGGCCCGAGCGGTCAAGTACGGTGTAACCAGGGATTATGTCATGGCTCTGGAGGTGGTTATGCCCACCGGCGAGATCGTCCACACCGGTTCCGCCGCCATCAAGAGCGTGACTGGCTATGATCTTACCAGGCTTATCGTGGGATCCGAGGGGACGTTGGGTGTCATCACACGACTCTGTCTGAAGCTGATCCCCATTCCGGAAGCAGTGGGGACGATGCTGGCAGCCTTCCCCGAAATAAACACGGCAGCCAAGGCTGTGGCCATGATCATGTCCAGCCGGGTCACTCCGTCCACACTGGAGTTTATGGACCGAACCGCGGTAGAGTGCGTTAAGGAGTATCTCCAGGACGATATCCCCCCAGATGTGGCGGCCCTCCTCCTCATAGAGGTGGATGGCAGCCCCTCTGTTGTGGAGGCGGATTCCAAGGTTCTTGAAAAAAAGTGTCTTGAGGCTGGAGCGCGGTATGTGCAGTCCGCCCGGGAATCTGAGGAAAGGGAAGCGCTCTGGACAGCAAGACGGTCTCTGTCACCTGCCATCATGAAGATCCGGCCCCTGAAGATAAACGAGGATGTGGCTGTTCCCCGCATGAAGATTCCCGACCTCATAACCGGGATCGAGGAACTTGCCCGAAAGCACCGCCTTACGATCGTTAATTTCGGGCATGCCGGTGATGGCAACGTCCACGTTAACTTTCTCCTGGACCCTGAGGACAAGGAGGAAGTGTCTCGTGCGGATCACTGCGTCAAGGAACTTTTTCAACTCGTTATAGCCCTGGGAGGAACCCTTTCCGGAGAACACGGGATAGGGATAGCCAAGGCACCCTATCTTGATATCGAACTGGAATCCTCCGCCACGGATGTCATGAAGAAGATCAAGCATGCTCTCGACCCCAACAACATTCTGAACCCCCACAAGACTTTTGATTACGACAAGACAAGCCTTGAAAGGGAACTCTCCCCTCACAATGGATAAAGATCAGACCAGACAACTCAAGAGACAGTGCGTCAAGTGCGGGAAGTGCCAGACGGTGTGCCCCCTTTTTTCAGTTCGGCCGATTGAGGCTTCCGCCGCCAGGGGAAAAATGGCCCTGGCTGAAGCTGTCACCCAGGGACACCTTGATGAATCCGATACCTACCGTAACTACCTGGAAACCTGCCTCCTGTGCGGCGCCTGCGAGGAAATTTGTCCCAACAAGGTCCAGACTCTGTCCGCCATGCTCGGTGCAAGGGAAAGGCTGGTTGCCAACGGGAGAAGCAAGTCAGGGAAAAAACTGATCCTTGAAAATGTTGTAGGTCGTCCTCGCCTGCTTGACCTTGCAATGAGACTTGGCAGGAACTTCCTGGGCCTTGCTTTTAGAAGGATCCCCGCCGAGAGTGGGATCAGGCGAAGGTTCCCGCTTCCCCTTATCACCCGTGACCGGACTCTTCCCAGCCTGGCCGACAACTTTTTCACAGACCGGTACAAGGGACAGGTGAACTCCGGATCAGGGCCAAAGGTGGGGATCTTCCCTGGCTGCATGACCAACTATTTCTATCCCGGGACAGCCGAGGGAATAATAGGGCTTCTAAAAAAACTGGGAGCCTCTGTATACGTTCCTGAAGGTCAGGTCTGTTGCGGTATGCCGGCGCTGACGGGCGGGGCCAGGGAGGTTGTCAGGAAACTTGCATGTCAGAACCTGGAGGCCTTCGAGAAATACGAACTGGATGCTATTGTCACCGGCTGCGCCTCTTGTGGGGGCAATCTCAAGGAAAACTACGGTGGACTTCTCCGGGAAGCTGGTGTCGAAGATCAGCGCATCGAGGAGTTTACCTCCAAAGTGTTTGACATTAACGAGTACCTGTTTCGCCACAGAGCACCTGATCCCCGGGAAGGTACGGTCCAGAAGGAAGAGGGAGGCAAGGAAGAGCTGATCGTAACCTACCACCACCCATGCCATCTCCATAGAGTACAGGGAGTGAAAGCTGAGCCCATTGCTCTGATCCAGTCGACTCCAGGTGTCAGGTATGTCCCCATGGCAGATGATCAACGGTGCTGCGGAATGGGCGGGTCCTTCAGCCTGGAGCATTATGATATGGCAAAGGAGGTGAACGACCAGAAGGTGGCCAGGATCATCGAGACTGGAGCTGATGCCGTAGTGACCTCTTGCCCTGCCTGTATTATGCATATACGCGATGGTTTAAGCCGGAACCAAAGAGGGGACATCGAGGTCCTTCACCTTACGGAACTGCTTCAGCGGTATGACTGTGAAAAGCAGGAGGCAGGAAAGGCTTTGGACTCGGGGACACGGGGGCTGAAGACCGGAACATATGACGCAGAACACAGAACGCAGAATATAATCAGAGGCTTAAAGCCGGCAGATAAGAGAGACTATCTACTCCTTTTTGAAATTTGAAATTGAACCTTCTGGATCAAGGATTGAGTATGGGATCTGAGATGTAAGATTTGAGATCGATAACCGTTCACCTTTTACTGAAAACGCTTTTAAATTAAATTTACAACCTGGAAGATTGATGACTTCGCAAAAAGTCATCAATGCGCCCCGCGCGGGGCGCCCAAATCAATGACTCCGGATATCAGTCATTGAATTGTCATACCAATCTGCAAAACCTGCAAATCCTGTTTATTTTCACCCCTGGAAGCCTTTTGAAAATGAGAACCCTTTCCTTTTGGGAGTTTAAATATTTTACCGGGTTGCCATGCACCTACCAGTAAGGTACACTTACACTGCTAGCCTGAAAAACGTTGCCAATCAAGCGGAAACAGCATATCTGCGAACCAGCCAGAGATGAAACGATGGGGGGGTCCACGTTTCCATATTTAGCGTTGACAGTCGGGGCATACTTAAAGTATGTTTTGGTCTGACCACCATACCATATGCTGATCAGACCTGCGGAGAATCTGGTCTGACCAGCGGCCCATTGGACAACCCGAAAGATGTCGAAAGATGTCTAACCAGACAAGCGGGAATGAACCCATGAGCAAGGACGGTAGAGTTGATTCATACGGGATTCATGATTCTCGTGCATCTATGAAAAAGGGATCAAAAGGACCGAAAAAGGTCAAAAAAACCTCAGCAAGTAATGCCGTGTTTACACCCAAAGACGAGCTTGATAGTCAAATTCGCGAAGAAAAAATACGGGAAGAAAAAAGACCTGAAGAAACTCCACAGAGGGTAAGACCTGGAAAAGAGTTCTCCCTTCGGGTGACCAAGGCCTTTATAGATGATGAAGGTAAGGGACTTGCCCGGATCGACACAGGGCTCCTCCAGCAGCTCGGCGCCATGCCGGGAGAAGTTCTGCAGATCACCGGCCGCCGTTCCACGGTAGCTCGCGCCGCTCAACTCACCGCTAATTACACCGGCCAGGAACTCATTCAGATAGACGGGATCACCCGTGATAACGCCCAGGTCTCCATCGACGAATGGGTTACTGTCTCAAAGGTGCCTTTCAAGGGAGCCGATACGCTTCTCCTTGCTCCCGTAGAAGCCGGCGCTGCCATTCCCAAGGATGAGGAGCTTGCCCATATTCGCCACCTCCTCTCCGGTCTTCATGTGGTTGTGGGGGACAGAGTCCAGATCGTTTTCTTCGGAACCAGACCCCAGTTTTTTATCGTTGAGGGGATGAGCCCCAGGGGCTGTGTGCGGGTAAACGCAAACACCACCCTCTCCTTTAGAACTTCCGATTTCTCTCAGGAGAAATCGTCACGCACATCCTATGAGGACATAGGAGGCCTGGACGTAGAGCTGAGCCACGTCCGGGAAATGATAGAACTTCCGTTGAAGTTTCCTGAACTGTTCGGGGATCTGGGGATCGACCCACCCAAAGGGGTCTTGCTTTCGGGACCGCCAGGAACGGGAAAAACCCTCCTGGCGCGTACTATTTCCAGCGAGGTCAGGGCCCATTTCATCCATGTCAACGGCCCCGAGGTTATCCACAAATTCTACGGGGAGAGCGAAGCCAAGCTCAGACAGATTTTCGAGGAGGCCCGTAAGAACGCACCGAGCATCATCTTTCTGGATGAGATAGACGCCCTTGCTCCCAAAAGGGCGCAGGTCATAGGAGATGTGGAAAAGCGCGTTGTGGCCCAGCTCCTTGCTCTCATGGATGGTGTGAAGTCCAGGGGCGAGGTCGTCATTATCGGCGCTACGAACATGCCTGAACTTCTCGACCCGGCGCTTAGGCGACCGGGTCGTTTTGATCGTGAGATAACCATCGGCTCTCCCAGCAGGGAAGGCCGCAAGCAGATCCTGAAGATACACTCCAGGACCATGCCTCTAGCCGAGGATGTGGACCTGGACCAACTGGCCGAGATATGCAACGGGTACGTGGGTGCGGACATAGCGGCCTTGTGCAAAGAGGCGGGCATGGCGACGCTGCGCCGGATCATGCCCGCCATCAAGTTCCAGCTGGACGAGAAGCCTATACTGAAGGAAGGGGCCGTGATCAAGGTTACCGCCGCCGATTTCGTCGAGGCTTACAAGACCGTGCAGCCCACCTCAACCAGGGAGTTCCATATAGAGAGGGCAAACTTCGCCTTTGACGACGTGGGGGGCCTGGATGAGATCAAGAAAAACCTCCTTTCCATTGCCCAGTTCCCGAAACGCGATCTGCCAATCTTCGCCAACACCCGACTGAGCCCCCCCAAAGGAGTCCTTCTTTCCGGGCCTTCCGGGACTGGTAAGACACTGATGGCCAGGGCCCTGTCGGGCCAGACCGGTATGACTCTCATTGTTGTGGACCCTCCGACCCTCCTTTCCAAATGGGTAGGTGAAACTGAAAAGGGACTCAAGGAGGTCTTCAAACGAGCCAAACAGGCCTCACCATGTATCCTGCTCATTGACGAAATTGAGGCCATCGCCCCGGCACGTACCGCTGAAGACGCAGGCGAGGTTTCCCAGCGCATCGTGAGCCAACTCTTCAGGGAACTGGATGAACTGCATGGATCACTGGGTGTCCTGGTAGTGGCAGCGACCAACCGAATTGATCTCATGGAACCTGCTCTTCTCAGAGCGGGACGTTTTGACTACATCATTGACTTCCCCAGGCCTTCAAGGGAAGAGAGGGTGCAGATTCTGGATATTTATCTCAAAGACATGCCCCTCGACCCCAAGGTTGACCTCGGACACCTCGCAGATCTGGGCGAAGGATGGTCTGGTGCAGACATCGAGGCCATGTGTAAAAAGGCGGTCATGTTTGCTCTGGACGAATGCCTCACCAGCAGTGAAAAGCCGGATCTTAATAAGTGCGTCATTGGCCCCGCTCATTTTGAGCAGGCTGCCGTGCAAAGCCATGTTTCAAACGATAGCCCCCCCGCAGTCCGGCACTAACATTTAGTTGTGGTTCCGGGAGGGGATGAAAAAGGAATACAGATTGTTCAAGCCGGTTAAGAAGACCAGGGTCTACGAAGAGATCGTGATCAAGGTCAAACAGATGATCGAGAAAGGCCGGCTCAACTCTGGAGATCAGCTTCCTTCGGAACGGGAGTTGGCGGAAGCATTCAACGTCAGCAGATCTTCGGTTCGGGAAGCACTCCGTTCACTGGAAACGCAGGGGTATCTGGAAAGCCGGCAGGGAGATGGAACATACATAGCCCGCCAGTCTTTGGAATCCCTGGTCAACCCGTTGGCCACGGTTATCTTCACCGAAAAAGACGGCCAGATGGAACTTTTCGAGATGCGCCGGCTCATTGAGCCACAGCTGGCCTTCCTTGCAGCCGAACGAGCTACACCCGAGGAGATCATCATGCTCGGGAAGGCACTGCAGCTTCAGGAAGAAGCTTATGCAAAAGGGGAAAGTACGACAGAAGTTGACAAGGCCTTTCACTACATCCTTGCCAAAGCAGCCAAAAACAAAGTCCTTTTGCGCATCATCGACAATATCATGGATCTTCTGTCCGAGAGCAGGGATAAGTACCTCCAGGTGGAGGGAAGATCCGAGAGGTCTCTTGCTCGTCACAGGGAGGTTTTAGACGCTATCAGGTCCGGGGACAAGGAACTCGCTACCAGGGTCATGCACGAACACCTGGAGGATATTGAGGATAGACTGTTCTCGGATAAAATAGGAGACAAAACTCAGAATACGACAGGAAAGGGGGGTAGAAAAAGAACGGTCCTTTAAAGAAGCTTTACCAGGTTTCTACACATGAACAAAGGAGGAAATACGTTATGTCACAAAAGGTGTATGAAGTCACAATTTGGGCACGTGGTGTGTTCCAGGACATGGAAGGACGACACGCGACCCTGCTGATGGCAAACGCTGCTGACCTTGGCGGCAAGTTTGTTCAGGCATGGGATGATTATGCAGACCTTCCGGACCGTGTTGGCGTACCGCTTCGCAAGTACGTTCGCCTTGCCGACGAAGAGATCGAGATGCGCTTCGTCTACGTGAACATCAACCCCTCGCTGGTTGTCCTCATGGACGATACCATCGTCAAGGGTATGAACATCCTCAGGGGCATGCCCCAGGGTGGTTCCCTCGTGGTTAACACCAAGAGGACACCTGATGAGATCCTGGCCTTTATCCCCAACAAGGAGCTTCTGGCCAACGTCGTGTGCGTGGATGCCAGCGGCCTTGCTGCTGATACCGCCATCGATTTCATGGGGTCCGAGGGTGGTGTGGAAGTTGCCGCCGTAGGCGCCGGCATTTCGGCACCCCTGGTTGGCGCAGCCGCCAAGGTCTGCGACAGGTTCATCATTGAGAACGTTGTGAAAGTCGCTTCCAACAAGAGTGCTGCGCAGGCCGGTTTTGATGCCGCACAGGTAAAAGCCCTGTAGTTGAAAGGAGAATAATATGTCCAGATTTATTATCCCGAAGCACCTTGAGGTCCCCCTGGGAGCCTGTCTGCCTGCACCGGTCAAGGAGCAGCCTGGCATGATCACCGGCAACTGGCGGACCGAGCGGCCTGTTATTGATCACGAGGCCTGCACGACTTGTCTGAACTGCTTCATCTATTGCCCGGATGCCTGCTGGCATTTGGATGACAAGACCGAGCAGATGGTGTGGAACGCCGATTACTGCAAGGGCTGCATGATTTGTGTCAACGAGTGCCCTGCGAACTGTCTCTCGACGGTAAACGAGCTGGAGTTCCCCGACGGCGTTGTTCGTCTGGAGAAACCCTTCTAAGAGGAGGTTTACAAGATGGCAAAAGAAGTATTTTACAGCGGTTGCGCTGCTGCGGCATACGGTGCCAAAGACGCAAGAGTCGAAGTGATCAGCTCGTACCCCATCCGCCCTTACACGGGCATCATGATGGAGCTGTCGAAGCTGGTTGCCAACGGTGAACTCGATGCAGAGTTCGTCCTGGGCGAAGGTGAGCATGCCCAGGTTTCCATCGCTTATGGAGCCTCCGCGGCTGGCGCCAGGGCCTACACCGGTAGTTCGGGTGTCGGCGTTGTTTACGCCATGGAGTGCTACTCTCCCGCCGCCGGCGGGCGCCTGCCCTGTCAGATGGCCATTGCCGACCGAGCCCTTGACCCTCCAGGTGACTTCGGGTCCGAGCACACGGACGTCATGAGTGCCAGGGACCAGGGTTGGATCATGGGTTGGGCCGAGTCCCCCCAGGAAGTCTATGACAACACGATCATGTACTACAGGATCGGCGAGGACCACAGGGTTCAGCTGCCCCAGTTCTGCTGCCAGGATGGTTACTTTGTTTCCCACATCCCCGGCAAAATGCAGATGGAAGACCAGAAGGCTGTTGATGCTTTCCTTCCGGCCTACAACCCGCCCCACCCCTTGAACCCCCAGAAGCCCATTAACCACGGTCCCCAGATTTTTCCGGACCAGGGTTCTGCCATTAACGTTCAGCGCGCCGTGGCCTTCGACGATGTCGAAGCAGTCATCTCCGAAGTTGTGACAGACTACAACAAGGCTTTCGGCCGAGAGTACAGCCCCTTCGTGGACGAGTATATGATGGACGATGCTGATATCTGCTTCTTCCTTCAGGGCGGCCACGCCCGGACCGCCCGTTATGCCGTGAACCACCTGCGCAAACAGGGCGTCAAGGTCGGTGTTTCCAGGCTTCGCTTCATGAGGCCTTTCCCCACGGCGGCTGTTGCGGCATCCCTGTCCAAGGTCAAGGCTGTCGGGGTCATCGAGACGAACACCTCTTACGGCGGAGTCACCCGCGGCGGCAACATCGCCCCCGAGGCCAGGGCTGCGTGCTATCCCCTGGACAAGAGGCCGGTCATCACCTCCTTCATGGCTGGTCTGGGCGGCGAGATCGTTACGCTCAACGAGTTCTACTCCATGGCCAAGGTTCTGTCCGATGCAGTCAAGAGCGGGAAAGCCAACGCTTCCTACTGGATGAACTTTGAGAAGGAAGTTCTGGATACCCACAAGTAGGGAGAGGCTTTCTTGACTTTGCCAAGGATTACGGTCCTGGCAAATTCGAAAGGAGAATAGGATAATGGCGATAGAAGTAAAAACGCAAAATCTGGAAATGGCAAAGTCGCTCCGACAGGTGAGCCAGGAGGAGCATTATGTTCCTGGACACCGGACCTGTCAGGGTTGCGGACCGGCTCTTGTCTATAAATTGGTTTCAAAGGCCACTGGCGGGAACGCTATCTTCCTCGGCCCCACCGGCTGCATGTACGTGGCCAACACAAGCTACCTTTGTGCTCCCTTTGCTTATCCGTGGATGCACACCCAGATCACCAACGGCGGCGCTGTTGCCTCGGGTATTGAGGCTGCCTACCAGGTGCTGATCCGGAAGGGCAAGTACAAGGGCGAGCTGCCCAGCATCGTCGTCATGGCTGGTGACGGTGGCGCCATCGATATCGGCCTCCAGGCCATGTCGGCCATGATGTATCGTGGCCACGACGCCCTGTTCGTCATGTATGATAACGAGTCCTACGCCAACACAGGCATCCAGGTCTCCCCGGCGACCCCTTACGGCGCCAACACGACCTTCACGCCTCCTGGCAAAAACGTTCCCGAGGGCAGAGTGCTCTTCCCGAAGGATGCGCCTCAGCTGGTTATCGGTGGCCACCCGGCCGTTCACTTTGTTGCAACGGCTTCCGTTGCCTACCCGGTGGACCTCATCAACAAGGTGCGCAGAGGGCTGAACTACAAGGGCCCCTCCTTCGTACACCTGCACGCCCCCTGCCCCAAGGGATGGCTGTTCCCGGCGCGGAAGACCATTGAAGTTGCCAAGCTGGCCATCCAGACAGGCATGTGGGTCAACTACACGTGGGAGAACGGCGAGTACACCTATGACCACACACCCAAAGAGTACAAGCCTGTCAAGGAGTACATGAAGGGTCAGTATCGCTTCAACCATCTTTCCGATGCTCATTACGCCAAGATGCAGGCCTTCATCGATGCCAGGCTCAAGGCTCCCGGCAAGCCTGTCGCAATTCCTGTGCAGGGTCCGAGAGAGCAGGCGTAGTACGGGAGTTGTGTTGAGTGAGAAGATCGTTTTCTAGTAAAATGTCAGTATTGGATGTTCCCAAGGTTCCGGCAGTCCTCATGGGTGATCCCAGGGGGCTGCCGGCGCCGTGGGACTTTCATGCAAACTCTTACAGATTTTTCGAAAGGGGGTGTGCCGACAAAGAGCATAAATGTTAAGCGATGACTTAGGGGGGTTAATGTGGTGTCTAGGTTTTTCCTTTCAAGGAGGTGTGAAGACCATGCAAATGCTAAGAACACGCTTATTTATTCTGTTGTTGGTTCCGATCGCTTGTATCTTTCTCTTTGGACAGGTAGCAGAAGCTGCCTGGCCGACCAGACCGGTTGAGTTCACCATATCCGCCGGTGCCGGTGGTGGCGCCGACAAGTATGCCCGGTTCCTCATCGGTCTCAACGTCAAGGGTAAGTATATCAGCGAGCCGATCATTCCCGTTAACAAGCCCGGCGGTGCCGGAGCGGTTGCCATGCAGGCAGTCCTCGGCCAGAAGGGCAACGGGTACCAGATGCTCATTACCTTGAACAGCTTTATCACCACACCGCTGTTCCAGAAACTGCCCTTCACTTTCCGCGACTTTACACCCATCGCCTTGCTTGCTGTCGATAACTTCCCGCTTTGGGTCCCGGTTGACAGCCCCTTCAAAAACGTCGCGGACTTCATAGCCGAAGCCAAGAAGAGAAGCCTGCAGGTTGGTGGTACCGGTTCAAAGCAGGAAGACGAGATCGTCTTCAGAGCTCTCGAGTCTAAACTGGGCCTCAAGCCCTTCAAGTATGTACCTTTCAAGGGTGGCGGAGATGTTGCCAAGGCCCTCGTGGGCAAGCACATCGAGGCTTCCGTGAACCAGGTCAGTGAAGCTGGAGGGTTCTTCCCGGAGTTCGTCCGACCGCTTTGCGTGTTCCAGGACGAACGCCTAGATATCCCTGGATACGAGAATGTCCCCACAGGGAAAGAGTCCGGCATCGATTTCAGTTACGAGATGATGCGCGCCATCTTCGCGCCTCCCGGCATTTCCAAGGAGGCCCAGGATGGGCTGGTCGGCTTGTTTGAGAAGATCTCCAATGACCCAGCGTGGGTGGAATTTGCATCGAAAACTGGTCTCAAGAGGCAATTCATCACCGGCGACGCTTTAATGGCGTTCGCCGAGAATTACGAGAAAGTGCACATTGAGATCATGAAAGCCCAGGGTTGGCTCAAATAGGTCATAACTGTAATTAAGGGAAAGTTTAACGTTTGAACAGAGGGGGTGCAGGGTAAGTGCACGGCACCTTGCACCCCCTTTTCCTGATCCCTTAGGAGGACCAATTGAGAAAAGGTGAATTGATCACTGCGGCTTTGTTTGTACTTTTATCTGTGATTGTCATAATGGAGTGTTTCAGGCTGGGATTCGGCTGGGAACCGCAGCAGGGACCCCAGGCGGGTATGGTGCCCTTCTATCTGGCGCTGTTGATGGGTGGATGTTCTGTCTATGTTTTTTATCTGGGGTGGAAGAAGGAAAAAGTCGAAGGTGACAACTTCTTCATCAACAAACAGGGGATGATGGAGGCTGTCAAGATAGCCTTTACAGCTCTTATTTTCAGCATTCTTGTCGTTTACACCGGTGTGTACATTGCCATGCTGATTTACGCGCCCCTCTTCGTAAGATGGCTTGGAAAGCACAAATGGTCCACTGTTATTCTTTTTACAGCATGCATCGTTCTTGCGATCTACTTCGGTATGGAAGTGGGCCTCAAAATCCCTCTGCCAAGAAGCCCTCTGTATATGCAGGGCAAGTTCTTTATCTAAATGGTCATGAGGGGGGATTTCCCGGAAGCCGTGTTCCGAAATCACAGCGGTATAGCTACCGTACCAGGCCGATCCGGAACGGATCTCGGCCGAAAGATGAGCTTTACGGACAGCCATCGGGAGATTCGACAGGCTAAATTATGGCTCGCAGAACATGCAGACGAGCTTGGATAAAACATGGATATTTATAACGACATCACAGATCGGGAGGTCTAGATGGAAACATTAGGTCACCTTATGGTGGGGTTCGGGGTCGCTTTTCAGCCCCTGTCCCTTCTAATGATGGTCCTTGGCCTACTTTTGGGTCTTGCGGTGGGTGTTCTGCCCGGGCTGGGTGGTACCGCCGGAGTGGCCCTTCTGCTGCCGCTGACCGTCCTCGTACCGCCGGAGGTCGCGATCATCTTCCTTGCGGCGATTTACTGGGGCGCTCTATATGGGGGTGTGATCACCTCAATCTTATTCGCGATCCCTGGAGAACCGTGGTCGGTTGCACTCATTTTCGACGGTTACCCCATGGCGAAACAGGGTAAGGCGGGCCTTGCCCTGTCTGCCGCGTTTCTTGCCTCTTTTGTGGGGATCTTCGTTGCTGCCATATTTTTCGTCGCGGCGGCTATGCCCCTGGCCCTTTTCGCCCTGAAGTTCGGTCCCCCGGAGATGTTCGCCATCATGCTGCTGGCTTTCAGTACCTTTGTGGGACTTGGCACAGGCCATCCTGCAAAGACCCTGATAAGCACCGCTTTCGGACTCCTTCTCACCGCGGTGGGACTGGATCTCGTTACAGGTCAGCCCCGGTTCACCTACGGTTCCATCGCCTGGCTCAGCGGCTATCACTTCGTTCCTGTTACCATCGGACTTTTCGGTATCGGTGAGATCATGATCGACGGGGAGGACCGCTTCAACTCTGAAATAAAAGAGGTCATTCACGCCAAGGTGGGAATACAGGACATGAAGGACGGAGTTGCTGCCATATGGGCCTTCTTTCCCCAGACGATCTTGGCCGCTGTCCTGGGCTTTTTCGTGGGCGTCCTTCCGGGTACGGGAGCGACTCCTGCTTCCTTTTTGGGCTACGGTCTTGCCAAGCAATACTCCAAAAACCCTGAAAGGTACGGACACGGGGCCATTGAGGGCATCATTGCACCCCAGGCGGCGGCAAACTCCGCCGGTACAGGTTCCCTTCTCCCCATGGTCTCCCTGGGTATTCCCGGGTCGCCCACCGCGGCGGTGCTGCTGGCTGGTCTGTATATGTGGGGACTGTGGCCGGGACCCAGGCTTTTCATGGAGCAGCCGGTTTTCGTGTGGGGCATGATCGCCAGCCTGTTCCTGTCAGGCGCAGTCTGCCTGGTCATCTGTATGCTGGGAGTTCCGTGGCTTGCGGCCATCATGAGGGTTCCGTGGGGACTGCTCACGCCCACCATCGTTATTGCCTGCTTCATCGGCAGCTTTGTCATGCGTAATATCATGTTCGATGTATGGTGTACCCTCGTCTTCGGTGTCGTCGGGTACATTATGAAAAAGCTGAAGTATCCCCTTGCGCCCCTGGCTGTGGCTCTGGTGCTCGGTGACATGACTGAACGGTTCCTTCGCCAGTCCCTCATTATGGGAGACGGGCAGTGGAGCGTTTTCTTCACCCGCCCCATATCCATGTGGTTCATGATTATTGCCATGTTCCTCTTCGCCTTCCCCGCGATCCAGGCCATCAAGGCCAAGGTCAAGGCAGGTAAGGCTTCTGCTGCGTAAGAATATTTTAACCCTGGACGGCCCCTTATCGGGGTCGGCCAGGTCATTGACTTGGGAGTATTTCGCGGGACTGAATAGCAAGAGTGTTTTATTTAAAATGCTTTAAATTGGATCAGATCTTAAAGAGAAGTAAGCGTGACACTACATTCAGGGATTACCATTGAGGAGAAGTGGGCCGGGTAAGGACTTACTTTAAACGTCCGGCCGCTACTCTTTTTTTGAGGGGGGTAGGTCATGAGCGCTGTCATGAGCGCTGCTAAGAGGATCCTGATAACGGGGGGTGCCGGCTCGTGCGGCTTTTACCTCACCCGTTCGCTTTTAAAAAGAGGTTACGAAGTTACGGTGCTGGACAAGGATGTCCAACCACTGAAATCCCTGGGAAATGAGAATCTGACCCTTATTCAGGGTCACCTCGAGGACCGGGCCACGGCAAAAGATGCGGTCCAGGGAATGGATGCCGTCATTCACCTTGCGTGGTCTTTTTCTGCAGATCCACTGGAGGTACTCGAGCAGGATCTCAAAGGCCACATATATCTGTTAGAGGAGATGGCCGAACAAAAAACAGGGCACCTGATCTACACGAGCACTGCCGTTGTTTACGGTAAGCCCAGGTACTCGCCCATTGACGAAAATCATCCTCTCATTGTGGAGGAGGCAAGGAAGCCCCTTTACGGCATCACCAAGGCAGCAGCGGAAAAGCTCTGCCTGATGTACTGGAAGGAAAGAGGTCTCCCTGCCACGGTTATTCGGTTCTGGTGGGCTTTCGGAGATGACATAGGTGGAAGACATTTAAGGGAGATGATACAGACCGCCGCCGGTGGGAAGCCGTTAGAGTTCCCGGGTGATTCAGGTGGCAGCTTCCTTTACCTTGAGGATTTTTGTCAGGGTGTTGAAAAGTGTCTTTTTGCTCCATCTGCTTACGGTCAAACGTTCAATCTCGCCACGGTTTACGTCACCTGGAACGAGGTGGCCGGAATCGTCAGGGAAGTAACAGGTTCAACTTCGGAGATCAGGTCTACCCCATCCAGTGAGTGGAAGGGAAGCCCCTTCCTGGCAGATCCGTGGGAGCTTGACGACACCTCGGCCAGGAAGCTGGTGGGCTATGCGCCTACCGACCCCAAAGAGGCCAAGGCGCTCCTGAAAAAGGCTATTGCAGCTCGCTGGGAGAGCATGAAAAACATCTGAGCTCAGGATATCGAGAGTTAAGGCGCGAGTTAAGGCGAGAGTCGAGAAGAGACAAGTGATAACCGGTTTTAGCTTATATATAAAAGACCGGCACCCAATTCATCCCGTTTTATCCTCTTGGAGGGGAATCATCGGGACGTAGGAGGTTTTGAATGTATATCGACTTAGGTGTGTTCGGGTGGTTTGCTACAGACGCGGCCTTTTTCGCCGGGCTGATGCAGATCATGATCATCAACATCATCCTTTCGGGCGACAACGCTGTCGTCATCGCCCTGGCGGTTCGGGGTCTGGAGCACAAGGAGAGAAAATGGGGCATCATCCTCGGTTCCGCGCTGGCTGTGGTCCTCAGGATCGTGCTTGTTGGTTTTGCGGTAGTTCTTCTCACGGTCCCGTTTTTAAAACTCGTCGGTGGCGCGCTCATCCTGTGGATCGCGGTGAAACTGTTCACCGAGGGGCACGGGGATGAGGACGTAGCAGAATCAGCAGGGATATGGCAGGCGGTGAGGGTGATCCTCATCGCTGACCTGGTCATGAGCATTGACAACGTGCTGGCTATCGCAGGTGCCGCCAGCGGGAACATGTTCCTGATCATCATCGGTCTTGCCACGAGCATCCCCCTCATTGTCGGTACAAGCGCCCTGCTAACCATGCTCATGGATAAATATCCCATCATCATCACTCTCGGAGCGGCTATTCTTGGCAAGGTGGGTGGAGAGATGATGATCACCGATCATTGGGTTGAAACGACATTCCACCCGTCCCACGCTGTTGATATCGGTGTGCAGATCTTTTTCACCATCGGAGTGGTTGTTGTCGGTAAGATGCTTCTCAAGTTGAAGATAGCCAAGGAGGAAAAACTGGCCGCTGAGGGTGGACCGGCTCCGATATGTGATGACGCCGAAAACAACAACTCGGATCCTGAGATTGCCCAGGAGCAGGGCCCGGTAACTGAGGAGGAAAAATAATGGCTATATTGACCATATGCAGGGAAAGCGGTGCTGGTGGAGAAGAGATAGGAAAGGCTGTTGCCGAGAAACTCGGGTATGAATATGTGGCAAGGGAAGTTATTTTCAAGGAGATAGGGGAGCACGGTGATAAGTGGGTGAAGTGGGGCAAGGAAATGGACGATCACAAACCCTCCATGTGGGAGAGGTTCGACCTATCCTTTGCAGGCTTCGTGGCGCTGAAAGAGAGCATCATGTACCAGCACGCCCTGAAGAACAACGTTGTCCTCATGGGGCGAGGCGGTAACTGGATGATGAGCGATTTTCCCCACGCTCTGAGGGTCCGCATCATGGCTCCGGTAGAAAAGCGCATTGAAGTAATCGTCAATCGTGAAGGTATCGATACCGAAACGGCCAGGGAGATGATCGAGGAAGGGGACGCGGAAAGGGCTGCCTACCTTAAGGCGATCTATCACAAGGACTGGACCAAGGCCAAATACTACGACATCATTTTTGACACCGCCAAGCTGAGTATGGACGAGGTTGTCAGGATGCTCGTTGATGAACTCGAAGCCAAGGACAAAAAATTTACCCCTGCTGTCGGCGAAAAACTGGCCCAGAAAGCACTGGCCTCCAAGGTCAAAGCCCGGATCATAACCGGCCTCAACAGCTTCATACCCACCCTCGAGGTCGTTCATGATGGTAAACAGATCGTTCTTAAGGGTACCATTCACAAGGCCGAGGAGAAGGTGACGATACTGAAAATAGCGAAGAAGACTGCGGCCCCGACACCGGTCAAAGATGAACTGCATTACCGCGGCGCCTAGTTAAAAAGACGCGGAACCAGGTTTGTTCGGATGAGGCAGGGCTTTACGCTATACTTGAACCAGAGGTACAGGTGACCGTCATCAGCAGTGCAGTGCTTGGGGATGAACGGGGATTGGCATGGATCATCTGGATATTTGACAACAACAGTACCCCTTAATTGATGGACTTGCAGAAAGACCGTCAAACAGTCCTGGCACCGGCGGGATTGGGGAAAGGGCCACCCCTGTGGTGCGGGACGAATTTATTTCGCTCCCTCGATCATGCCCAGGGCGTGACCGCCTCGCAAAAGGACTAAAAGAAATTTTGGCGAGGTTATAAAAAATGGAGTTTAAAAAATGAGCACGCAAAGAATAGCGGCACTGGAAGGACGGATCACTGAAGAAATGCGTTATGTTGCGGCCGAGGAGGGCCTCAGCGTGGAGGAGGTGTGCGCCTCCCTGGCATGCGGGGAATCGGCCATTCCGGCGAACCCCATTCATAAATCCTTAAAACCCAAGGGCATAGGCAAACCGTTTTCCGTAAAGGTCAACGCCAATATCGGGACCAGTCTGGCCTGCAACGATCCTGAGCAGGAGCTCGCCAAGCTCGAGGCTGCTATCGACGCTGGTGCCGATGCGGTGATGGACCTTTCCACCGGTGAAGGGGCCGGTGAGCTGAGGAAAGAGATCGTAAAGCGGTCCACCATTCCTGTAGGCACCGTTCCCATGTACGACGCGGCGCTGCACGCCTACGAAAAAAAAGGGGACCCTGCCCTTTTCGCACCGGAGGACCTTTTTGAGGCGATCACCCGTCACGCAGAGGATGGGATCGATTTTGTTACCGTGCACTGCGGTGTCACACGGTCCTGTGTGGAAAAGGTGCGCAGTTCAGGCAGGGTGACACGCATCGTCAGCCGCGGTGGCGCTCTTCTCGCGGCCTGGATGGAAAGGGAAGGTGAGGAGAACCCCCTTTACACCCGTTACGACGAGATGCTTGAGATCCTCAAGAAGCACGACGTGACTATCAGTCTGGGTGACGGGCTCCGGCCCGGATGTGGCGCGGACGCCACCGACCCTGCGCAGCTTCAGGAGCTTATTACACTGGGTGAGCTGACCCTGCGTGCATGGGAAGCCGGGGTGCAGGTAATGGTTGAAGGCCCAGGACATGTCCCCCTCAACCAGATACAGGCAAACGTGGTGCTCCAGAAGCGATTATGCCACGGCGCTCCTTTCTATGTGTTGGGGCCGCTGGTGACCGACATCGGGGCAGGTTACGATCACATAACGGGTGCCATTGGTGGAGCCCTTGCTGGTATGGCGGGAGCCGACTTTCTGTGCTACGTTACGCCAGCAGAACACCTCTCTCTCCCGGACCTGGACGATGTTCGAAGGGGTGTCATGGCCAGCAGGATCGCGGGTCACGCAGTTGATATTTCCAGAGGCAACCAGGCTGCCATTGACAGAGACCTGGAGATGTCCCGTTGCCGGGCAGCTCTGGACTGGAACGGGCAGATCGCTCACGCCCTGGATCCGAAAGAGGTCAAAAAGAGGTTGGGCGAAAAGCAGAACATGGAAGATGTGTGCTCCATGTGTGGGAAGCTTTGCGCCATGAAAGTTTTCAGTTAAGGTCTTTAAGGCTGGCCTTAATAAGGGATGCGCTTACCAGAACCGGGGTGCCTGTGGGCTCCCGCGGTACTTTTATATAAAAATAAAAATACATTAAAAGTATAGGGAGGTCGCATATGTCCAAAAAAAAGTATGTTTACTATTTCGGTGACGGGAAAGCTGACGGCACCGGGCAAATGAAGGACTTGCTGGGTGGTAAAGGGGCGGGCCTTGCCAACATGGTAAACCTCAAATTCCCGGTCCCCTCCGGTTTCACAATCACTACGGAAGCTTGCAACACATATTTTGATGACAAAAGGAAGCACCCGGCCGGCATGTGGGACCAGGTTCTTGCCAACCTGAAGAAGGTGGAAAAGTCCATGGGTGCGAAACTGGGGGATGCCAAGAACCCCCTGCTGCTCTCGGTTCGTTCAGGGTCAAAGTTCTCCATGCCGGGAATGATGGACACTGTTCTGAATCTCGGGCTTAACGATACGACCCTGAAGGCTCTTGCGCAAAAGACCGGCAACGAGCGCTTTGCTCTCGATACATACAGAAGGCTCATCACCATGTTTGGCAGTACTGTTATGGGTGTGGATCGGACGGTATTTGAGAAGGCTCTCGAGGCCATGAAGAAGAAAAAGGGCGTTGTGGAGGACACTGAACTTGATGTCGACGACCTGCGTGTCCTCGTGGACAAGTTTCTGGTTATCTACAAGAAGGAGACCGGAAAGGTTTTCCCCAAGGATCCCTTACAGCAGCTTAAACTTGCTATTAACGCAGTTTTTGACTCCTGGTTCGGCGACAGGGCCGTTACTTACCGGAACCTGAATCACATCGACCACGATCTCGGCACCGGCTGTAACGTCCAGGCTATGGTTTTCGGGAACATGGGCGATAATTCAGGCACAGGTGTGGGCTTTACCCGTGATCCTTCAACGGGGAAAAAGAAGTTCTTTGCCGAATACCTTATCAACGCCCAGGGCGAGGATGTTGTTGCAGGGATCAGGACACCTCTTCACATTAATGAGATGAAGAAGATGGTGCCCGCTGCCTACAAAGAGCTGGACCGGATCTATAACAAGCTTGAAAAACATTATAAAGACATGCAGGACATCGAGTTTACTGTCCAGGACGGCAAACTCTATATGCTTCAGACCAGGGTAGGAAAGCGTACGGCGGCCGCTTCTCTTAAAATTGCCATTGATATGGTTAAAGAAGGTGTCATCGACAAAAAGACGGCCGTTATGAGGATCGACCCGGAGCAGATCGAGCAGCTCATGCACCCGCGCATCGATCCCAAGTTCAAATACAACGCTATTGCCAAAGGGCTGCCTGCATCCCCTGGCGCTGCCGTTGGAACAGTGGTCTTTTCCGCAGAGGATGCAGAGAAGGCTGCAGCCAAAGGCGAGAAGGTTGTTCTTGTGAGGCCGGAAACCTCTCCCGAGGATATCGGGGGTATGGACGCGGCCCAGGGGATCCTTACGGCTCGGGGCGGTATGACCTCCCACGCCGCAGTGGTTGCCCGGGGTATGGGCAAGTGCTGCGTTGCCGGATGCACTGCGGTCAACATCGATGAAAAGAAAAAGAACTTCTGGGTAGGGTCCAAAACGGTAAGGGATGGCGATATTATCACCCTCAACGGTACCACCGGCGAGGTTATCCTCGGTGCGGTTCCCCTGATCCAGGCCGAGATGAGCGGTGATTTCAACACCATCATGAAGTGGGCCGACGAGTTCAGGGAGATGGGTATCAGGGCCAACGCCGATACGGTAGTTGATGCAAAGGCAGCCCTTAAGTTTGGCGCCGAAGGCATCGGCCTGGTGCGCACGGAACACATGTTCTTTGAGGGTGACAGGATCAAGGCTGTTCGCGAAATGATCCTTTCCGATGACGAGGCAGGCCGCAGGGCTGCCCTCAAAAAGATCCTGCCCATGCAGCGATCGGATTTTGTCGGTATTTTCAAGGTAATGAAAGGCAAGCCTGTGACCATTCGGCTGCTGGATCCGCCTCTGCACGAGTTCCTTCCCAAGACCGACGCAGAACTCCGTGAGATAGCCAGTGACCTTGGGGTCTCTTTCAAGAAGATCCATGCCAGGAACGATGCACTCCACGAGTTCAACCCCATGCTTGGACACAGAGGCTGCCGGCTTGCCATCACCTACCCTGAGATCTACGAAATGCAGGTGCAGGCCATTATAGAGGCCGCCTGCCAGGTGGCTAAAAAGGGCATCAAAGCGCTCCCTGAGATCATGATCCCCCTCATTGCTGACGTCAAAGAGTTTACAATCCTGAAAGAGATGACCGTTCGAATCGCGACGGCCATTGAGAAGAAGTACAAAACCAAGATCCAATACGACGTGGGAACCATGATCGAGATCGCCAGGGCAGCATTTCTGGCCCACGAGGTTGCTCCGGAAGCCGATTTCTATTCTTTCGGCACCAACGATCTCACCCAGACCCTTTTCGGACTGTCCCGTGACGACGCGGGCCGGTTCCTGCCTTACTACGTTGAGCAGGGCATCTTCGAGGTTGACCCCTTCATGTCCATCGACAAGAAGGGCGTGGGCGCGCTCATGAGGATGGCCATCGACAACAGCCGAAAGATTAAAAAGGGCATGAAAATGGGTATCTGCGGTGAACAGCTGGATCCGGATTCGGTTGAGTTCTGTGATGAGATCGGGCTTACCTATGTGAGCGGTTCACCCTTCAGGTTGCCTGTGGCACGGCTTGCGGCTGCCCAGGCCACTCTGAAAAAGAAGGGTAAAAAGGGCAGAACCAGTATGGCGTAAAGCCAGGTAGCCTTAAAAAAGCTGCTCCCTGATAGGCAGGGGGTGCTTATATGAAAAGCGAACAGGGATTTTAGTGAAAGTATTTTTAATCTTAGTTTAACCAGCCTGAAATTAAGGAGGTTGTCGTATGTACAAGAACATCCTCATACCGACAGACGGTGTCAGAACATGCGAAAGCGCTATTTTTCATGGTATAGAGCTTGCCAAGGCTATCGGCGCCAAGGTGACGGCTCTCCATTCGACACCGAAGCTTACTCCCCACGAGATCCTGGAAATCTACCATCCCCAATTTCTGGTGGGTGGAAGCGACGCAGAGAAGGCACAGCACGCCATGGATCACGTGGAAGAGCTCCACAAGGATGTAGCCGATAAGTCCCTGGCCGCCATCGATAAGATCGCAGGAGAAATGGGTGTACCATGTGAAGTGGTCTACGTCACGGGCAAGGCGCCGGCAGAAGGTATTCTTGAGACATCCAAAGCCAAGAGCTGTGATCTCATCTACCTGGCGACCCACGGCTCAATGGGGCTGACGGGGGCAATTTTCGGGACAGTGGCCACCAAGGTCCTTTCTCAGTCCAAGATACCTGTACTGATTCAGAGGTGCGAACACTAACAGCGTTTCGGCCTTCGTTTTCGAAATGTTGTCAAAGTTGAAGTTTGTCGAAATCCGGACCCGGGAAGGTCCGGATTTCGCATTGTATTACATGGATGGCACGGTGAAAATGTTTTGAGAAGTTAGGTCTGGTACTTTGAAATTTGATACCAGAAATCCAGTGTTAAGTTTTTGCTGGATTTCTGGTATGTGGACAATAAAACGGTATTCTGATAGATAATACAAGCAGGAGGGGAGTTCCTAAGGGTATCCGGCAGCGCCTTGGGGGTTGCCTTTTTCTGTCTGAACGCGGAAATTATAACCATTAAACAGGAGAGCCGTAAATGGCAGTAAAGTGTAAGCATAAAGGTTTGAATAGTTGGGTCGACGAGATCACGGATCTGTGCAACCCTGAGAAGGTCTACTGGTGTGATGGTTCCAGCGATGAGTACGATAGCCTCATGGCCCAAATGGTTGAGGCAGGTGCTGGTATTCCCCTGGAGAAAAGACCCGAAAGCTACCTTTTTCGCTCTGATCCAACAGACGTTGCCCGGGTTGAAACCAATACCTATGTGAGCACCGTTTCCCAGGAGGATGTTGGCCCCACCAACAACTGGGTAGGACCCCAAGAGCTGAAAACCACCATGACCAGGCTTTATGTTGGATGCATGAAGGGTCGTACCATGTACGTTATTCCCTTTTCCATGGGGCCTATCGGGTCTCCTCTGGCCAAGACCGGGGTCCAGATAACCGATAGTCCCTATGCCACTGTCAACATGCACATTATGACCAGGGTGGGTGACAGGGTGATCGAAGCCCTTGGTACAGACGGGGAGTTCATCCCCTGCCTGCATTCAGTGGGAGCGCCTCTTCAGCCCGGGGAGCAGGATGTCCCGTGGCCCTGCGCACCCATGGAACAAAAGTATATCAGCCATTTCCCGGAGGAGAATCTGATATGGTCCTACGGTTCGGGATATGGCGGTAATGCCCTGTTGGGTAAAAAGTGTTTGAGCCTCCGCATTGCGTCGGTTGTGGCAAGGAGAGAGGGATGGCTTGCGGAGCATATGCTGCTCCTTAGGCTGACAAATTCCGAAGGACGGGAGTATCATATCGCGGGTGCCTTCCCGTCGGCTTGCGGAAAGACAAACCTGGCCATGATCACGCCCACTATTCCCGGATGGACGGCCGAAACCATCGGTGATGACATCTGCTGGATGAAGATCATGCCGGACGGCCGGCTCCATGCGATCAACCCTGAAATGGGGTTCTTCGGCGTGGCCCCTGGCACCTCGGCCGGCACCAACCCTGTGGCTATGGAAATGCTGGAAAAGAAGACCATTTTTACCAACTGCGCTCTTACCGATGATGGGGACGTGTGGTGGGAGGATATGGGAATACCAGCGCCGGACCACGCGATCGATTGGAAGGGCAGGGAATGGAACCCGGGTAGTGACGAACCTGCTGCCCATCCCAACGCACGTTTTACATCTCCCATTAGCCAGTGCCCGACGGAGTTCAGCGGTTGGGACCACCCTGACGGTGTTCCCATTGATATAATCATATTCGGCGGGCGACGAGCCGAGATGATGCCGCTTGTGCACGAGTCCTTCGATTGGGATCATGGGGTCTTCATGGGAGCTTCGGCCTCATCCGAAACCACATCGGCCATCATTGACAAACACGGTAAAATGGTTCCTCCCCAGGTACGCCGGGACCCCTTCGCCATGCTCCCCTTCTGCGGATATAACATGGGTGATTATTTTCAGCACTGGTTCGAGATGGGAGACAAGTTGGGTGAAAACGCTCCGCGAATTTTCTACGTCAACTGGTTCAGAAAAGGTGAAAATGGGCAGTTCATCTGGCCCGGTTTTGGTGAGAACAGCCGTGTTCTGAAATGGATGTGCGAGCGGGTAGACGACAAGGGCGGGGCCAGAAAAACCACCATCGGCATGATGCCTGAGGAAAAAGACCTGGACCTTGAAGGGATATCTATCCCGATGGGGGATCTGGAGACGTTATTAAACGTCAATAGTGAGGCCTGGAAGTCAGAGGTGAAGGACATCGAGAGATTTCTGCGGCAGTTCGGGGATCACTATACAGATCGTTTGAAAAAGCAGGTGGAAGCGTTGAAAGAGAGACTTAAAAAAGGGTGAAACGTGAACGGTGAACTGTAAACAGTAAACTTCCCTGGGCCGTGCGTGATGTGCGGCCCTTTTCTTTTCTGATCTCACATCTCAAATCTCAGATCTCAAATTATCCAAAATCCAGGATCCAAGATCCAAGAGTTCTTGTCATCAAGATTTTTTTGCCTAGATAATATCAAGACCCAACACTATTCCCAACTCTATTTCCAAGACTATGAAGAATAAAGTGTCTTTGTCAAAGGTTTACCTGCGTACCCTTCGGTAAATCACCTTTTGTCCTTTCCAGACACTAGACACCAGACACCAGACACTATATTTTTATCTCCTACGGTTTAGCAAATGAATAGGGGATAAAAATATGAAATCAAGCGATTCCAAAGACATTCTCAGCGCCCTGGCAGGGTCCGGGACCGACATGATCACCACACGCCCTGTCATCATGGGGACCCACGGGATGGTCACCAGCGGGCATTATCTGGCCAGTCGCATCGGGCTAAGCATCCTGGAGGACGGCGGAAACGCCGTGGACGCCGGGGTGGCCATGGGGTTTGCCCTGGCGGTCCTCGAGCCCTACATCTACGGTATCGGGGGGGAAGTACCCATCCTCATCTACCTGGCAAAGGAGAAAAAGGTTCTCGCCCTCAGCGGTCAGGGGTACGCCCCCGCTAACTCCAGCATAGATGTCTTCAGGAAAATGGGTATTGACGCCATTCCCGGGGACGGTATGTTGGCGGCCGCTGTGCCCGATGCCGTGTCCACCTGGATCACCGCCCTGTCGCGCTTCGGAACCATGGACCTGGCCCGGGTGCTGGAACCGGCGCACGATCTGGCCCAAAACGGCTTCCCCATGTACGAGACGCTGCGGGCTGCCATCGAGCGAAGTTCGGCGCAGTTCCTTAACGATTGGCCCACATCCGCCAGAGCGTTCCTGCCTGAGGACCGGTTAATGGAGGTGGGCGAGATCTGGGTCCAGCCTGATCTTGCCGGTATGTTTAAAATATTACTGGAGGCCGAGAGCACTGGCAAAAAAAGGGGACGGCAGGAGGGTCTTCAGGCAGCCCACGAGGTCTTCTACAAGGGCGAGATCGCGGAGAGGATCAGCGATTTTTCGCAAAATACCAGCTGGCCCGACTCCACCGGTAAACGAAACAGGGGGCTGCTCACAGGAGATGATCTTGCCGGTTATGCGACACGGGTAGAGGACCCCATAACAGTTAACTACAGAGGGATCGACGTTTATAAATGCGGTCCCTGGACCCAGGGGCCGGTTTTCCTGCAGCAGCTGAGCATCCTGGAGGGGTACGACCTGCCTGGCATGGGACACAACTCCCCCGAATATATTCATCTTCTCATTGAAACGGCCAAACTTGCCTTCGCCGACAGGGAAAAGTACTATGGGGATCCCGATTTCGTTAAGGTTCCCCTCGATGTCCTGTTTTCAAAGGAGTACGCGTCCCAACGCCGAAGACTTATCGATCCGGAGCGCGCCTCGATGGAACTGCGGCCCGGAAACGCGCCTTCCCGTGTCCCGCTCAAAAGGGAGGGCGGCATGGACATCCACAAGGGCGACACGACCCATCTGGACGCGGTGGACAGGTGGGGAAACATGATCGCGGCTACGCCCAGCGGAGGGTGGTTCCGGAGTTCACCTGTCATCGAGGGGCTCGGGTTCCCTCTGGGCACGCGCATGCAGATGTTCACCCTGGACCCGGAACACGCCAACGCCCTCATGCCGGGCAAGAGACCCAGAACGACCCTGACCCCTTCACTGGCCCTGAAAGACGGGGAACCTTACATGGTATTCGGCACCCCGGGTGGGGACCAGCAGGACCAATGGACCCTCCAGTTCTTTTTCAACTACGTGGAGTTCGAAATGAATTTGCAGGAAGCGGTTGACGCGCCGAACTTTCATACCAGCCACTTCCCGGCGTCCTTCCACCCACACAGCGCCGAGCCAGGCGCCATGGCCATTGAAAACCGGGTCTCGAAAGAGACCGTTGAATCTCTCAGGGAAAAAGGTCACGATGTCCATGTCGTCCACGCCTGGAGCCATGGGCGGGTTCTGGGCATCAGGTACGATGCCGCCACATCGGTCATGTACGGGGCCGCCTCACCGAGGCTCGAGACCGGGTATGCGATGGGATGGTAGAAAAATCCAGAGTGCAGGGTACAGAGGCCAGCGAAGGAAACCGTTCGACACGGCGACACTTAGAAAAGACAGACTCCTGGGGTCTAATAACGCCGGAACAGGGAGGAAGGATGGAGGAGTTCAATTTGCGTTTTGTTCATCATCCCTTCTTCTTCCTTCTTAATGTTCTATTTAAGGTTGATGACTTTGCAAAAAGTCATCAATGCGCCCCGCGCGGGGCGCCCAGATCAATGACTTGCACTGTAAGTCATTGATCTGGGAGGAAAGGGAAAACCACGCTTTTCCCTTTCCGTGGAGCGAAAAGTCCCGGATTGGACTTTTTGCGACCCTGTCAAGGTTGATCACACATTAGGTGTCATCCCGGAAAGCCTTCTGGCCAGATCACATAAAATCGCGGAATATTTCTCTTCAAATTCCACCAGGGAATGATCCAAGGTAGTAGAGGTAAAAGAAATCGCACCAATTGGTCGCCCGGTGTTTTGATTAAGAATGGGGGCCCCTATGGCAATCAGGCCCTTAATATATTCCTCGTTGTTTATGGCATACCCTCTTTCCCTGACCGAAACCAGATCAGCATACAAACCCTCCTTGTTGACAATTGTCTGGTCAGTTCGAATTTCAAAAGATTGGTGATTGATCAGTTCCTCAAGCTCATCTTCCGGAAGGTTTGCAAGCACTGACTTCCCTGTTGCCGTAAAGTACAAAAAATCGCTTATTACATCCTGATGATAGGTCAGGGTGGTTGTAGTTTCAATATTATATATTTGAACCATTAAACCTGACTGGAAAAGTGAGACATCGATGCTTACATGATATTTATTGTGTATTTCATCCACAAGCGGTTTAATAAGCCGATTAAAGTCAAATCCGCTGAGAATACGGTTACCCAGAGCCACAGCCATGGGTCCTAACCGCAGCAATTTCGATTTATTGTCCTTATTCAAGTACCCCAATTTAATAAACGTGTTCACAAGTCTATACGTAGAAGTAAGATTGATCCCTGTTTTTGCAGCGGCTTCGGTCAGACTCCATGCTGAATTCCTGTCATCAAACAGGTTAAGAATCCGCAATCCTTTTTCCAGGGTCTTTGCATAATAGTCCATTGGTCGATTTGCCATGATGAAACCTTTCATTTCGCTGGTTATTCAGGAAACTGGTCTTCCCACTATTCTCAACAATTGTTTGTTTTACTCACCGCATAAGGGCTGCAGACAGTCGCCCAAAATATATAAACGCCAGTAAATTGAGTTGTTTCAAGATGTATAACATCATTTTATTTCAGCGTTAATGTTATTGACAACCTCAAAAATTATACTTAGACTTTATAACGTAAGGAGTTTACGTTATCCGTGATATATGATCGTTCTGGAAATAACGCAACATAAATTCGAACCTTGGCGAGATTAAATAACCAGACAATGGACGGGAAAAATGGCAAAAAACGCATTGCCAATAAATAACCTCGATATCATCAGAAACGATTATCTGTTCTATCAGTCGCGAAAAAAAATGCCTTTCATCCAAAGGTCCGAAGGCATCTACATCTGGGATCAAACCGGCAAGAAGTATCTCGACGGCAGTTCGGGGGCGGTCAACTGCAATATCGGACATGGCAACAAACGTGTTGTCAACAGGCTCACCGAGCAGGCTCACAATGCTGTATTCGCCTATCGGACCCAGTTTGAAAATGAGCCGGCTCACCGGTACTCCGCCGAACTGATGAAGTCTCTGGCGCCCCATCTGCAGCGGGTCTTTTTTGTCTCCAGCGGCTCGGAAGCGGTAGAGTCGGCGATCAAGCTTTGTCGGCAGTATTTTTTTAATCATGGTCAGAAATCCAGATACCAGTTTATCAGCCTGAACCCTTCCTATCATGGCTCAACCCTTGGGGCGCTGGCGCTCACCTCTTACGCCCCGCTGGAAATCCCCTTCCGGCCGATGATCAAGTCCCATCCCAAGATACCGGCCCCCTATTGCTACCGCTGCCAATTCAACAAAAAATCGCCCTGCAACCTTGAATGCGCCTGGGCTCTCGAAAAGGCTATCATCGAGCAGGGTCCGGAAAGTGTTGCCGGTTTTGTCGCCGAGCCGATCGGCGGTGCCAGCACGGGCGCGGTCGTCCCGCCCAAGGATTATTTCGGTGTGATCGAGCATATCTGCAGGAAATACGGTATTTTTCTCATCCTTGACGAGGTGATGACCGGTTTCGGGCGCACAGGAAAAATGTTTGCCTACGAGTACTGGAATGTGGATGCCGATATCGTCGTCATGTCCAAAGGAATGACCGCCGGGTATTATCCTCTTGGGGCCATTGCGGCCCGCACCGAATACGTGGACGAAATGATGGACAAGGGCGGGTTTTTCCACGGCCATACGATGGCAGGTAACCCCATGGGCTGTGCCGTCGGGCTGGAGGTGCTCAACGTGATCACCGAAAACCGCCTGAGCGAAAACGCGGCGCGGATGGGGAAAGTTCTAAAAAACGGGCTGGAGCGCCTGAGGAAACGGTTTGAGTTCATTGGCCAGGTGCGCGGCCAGGGGCTGCTGCTCGCCATGGAACTGGTGCAGGATCGCAAAACACGCGAACCGTTTCCGGCTGAACTGAATATGCACTTTCTCCTGACAGATGAAGCCTACGCTGAAGGACTGATCATCTACCCGCGTCGACCGATTAACGGTCTGGAGGGGGATCATGTGATGGTGTCGCCGCCGCTGATCTCCACCCGGAAGGAGATCAATGAACTGCTGGCGCTTCTGGAACGCGCTCTGGAACGCACCGAGGCCAGACTGCCTGCGACCACCAAAATGCCATTATGATCGACAAGACCATATCCGGCGATAAAGCCTTAAGACAGGTTTTGGACGGTCAGACCATCATGGTCGGCGGTTTCGGCGGACCGGGTACGCCCTTTATCCTCATCGATCTCCTGCAACAGCAGGGGACAAAAAAACTCACGCTGATAAAAAATGATGCCAATGAGCCGGGAATGGGCATTTCCAAGCTGTTGGAGGCGGACCAGGTGCAAACTCTGATCGCCTCCCACATCGGTCTTAATCCGACGGCGGTAGCCATGATGAACCGGAAGGAGATCGAGGTCCTGCTTTACCCGCAGGGGATCCTGGCGGAAAAGATCCGGGCCGGCGGGGCCGGCCTTCTTGGCTTTTTGACCGATATCGGAGTCGATACCATTTTGCGCGAGAGCCGGCAGGTAGTGGATCTGGACGGGCGTGAGGCAATTTTAGAGAGGGCACTGCGCGCTGATGTGGCGCTGATCCACGCGGCGGTTGCCGACCCGGTCGGCAACCTGATCTTTTCCAAGAGCGCTCGAAACTTTAGTCCCCTGATGGCGACAGCGGCTGACACGGTCATCGTTGAAGCCGAAAAGGTCGTCGCCACCGGCATTCTCGATCCGGACCAGATCCATCTACCGGGCGCCTTTGTCGACCATATCGTGGAGCTTGATGAACTCACCCCGGAATATGGAGTATTGCCCCAGCATGCCCTATAAAATGAAGATAGCCGCCCGCGCGGCCCGGGAGATCCAATCGGGACAGGTGATCAATCTCGGGATCGGCATCCCGACCATGATCCTCGATTATCTGCCGGCAGGTATTGAGGTCTTCGTCCAGTCGGAAAACGGCATCCTCGGCATCGGGCCGCGCTGCAGCAGGGGAACCGAGGATCGCAACCTGATCGATGCCGGTGCCAACTATGTAACCATCACCCCTGGCGCCTCCTTTTTCGACAGTGCCCTTTCCTTTGCCCTCATTCGCGGGGGGCGGGTGAACATCACCTTTCTCGGCACCCTGCAGGTTTCAGCTAACGGCGATCTGGCTAACTGGATTATCCCTGGGGTGATGGCGCCCGGCATAGGCGGCGGGATGGAACTGGCCCAGAAGGCGCAGCGAGTGATCGTTACCACATCCCACACCACCCGGGAGGGGGATCCCAAGATTCTTGCCCACTGCACCTTGCCGTTGACAGCGCGGGCCTGCGTCAAGACTATTATTACCGAACTGGCGGTGATCGACGTGACGCCCCATGGGCTGATGCTGCGGGAGATCGCGCACGAATCGAGTCTAAGGGAAGTACAGGACAAGACGGATACGCCGCTGCTTTTCCCCGCAGAGGAGATCCCCTGGTTTTAAACATCGTCCAAGGAGCTAGAGCCCACCCATCAAATGAATGCCCAGGAGAATAAAATACTGACCACTGTCGATGCCCTGGCCGATGATATCATCGATTTTGCCGGGCGACTGGTACGACAGCCCAGCACGCTCAAGAACGAAGCGTCGGCTATGCTGGTCATGGAAAATGAGCTCAACCGCCTCGGTCTGGAGCCGGTTCGGGTGCCCATCGATCCAGTGGAACTGGCAGCGCATCCCGGATTCGCCACGGTCCCCTGGGGCTACGAGGGACGCTTCAATCTGGTTGCTACGCGTCCGGCGGATGGCTCTGGTGGTCGAAGTGCTCTGCTGAACGGCCATTTGGACGTTGTGAGTCCAGAGCCGGTGGAATTCTGGAACACAGACCCCTTCAACCCCGTGACCCGTGACGGCTGGCTGTATGGGCGTGGGGCCGGAGACATGAAGGGCGGGGTGGCGGCCATGACCTACGCCCTCCACGCTGTGGAAAAAGCCGGCCTTGGCCTTCGCGCGCCGGTGACCCTGGAGGCTGTCATCGAGGAAGAGTGCTGCGGCAACGGGGCGCTGGCCTGTCTGGCCGCGGGTTACGACGCCGAGGCGGTCCTCATCCCCGAGCCGTTCGGGCCGACCCTGTATACCAGCCAGGTCGGAGTTCTATGGTTCAAAGTCCGAATGCGTGGTGTGTCCTGCCATGTTCAGGCCACAGCGGCGGGGATCAACGCCATAGAAAAAAGCTATCCCATCATTGCCGCTCTGCGCCGACTGGAAGAGGTGATGAACGGTGAGGAACGCCCCGATGCCTATCGCGATATCAGCCACCCGCTCAACCTGAACATCGGTATCTTCAAGGGAGGCGATTGGCCTTCCACTGTCCCGGCCGCCGCACAATTCCATGGCCGCCTCTCCTTTTTTCCAGGCACCCCTTACGAGGATGTCTGCTGCCGCATCCAGGCTGCGGTGGACGAGGCGGTGCAAGCCGATCCATGGCTGGCGGAAAATCAGCCTGAGGTGGAATTCTATGGTTTCCGGTCCGAAGGCCACACGCTCAGTCGGGAACTGCCGGCTTTGGCGGCCCTGAACGGCTGCCATCACACCCTCACCGGCCGGGATGCGGAAACCTACATCTCCACCTGCACTACCGACCTGCGGGCCTTCCACTTTTTCGGAAAAGGGCAGGGGACCTGCTATGGCCCGGTGGCGGAGAACGTCCATGGTGCCAACGAGAGGGTCAAAATCGACAGCATCCTGCATGTGGCAAGAGCTTATGCGCTTTTTCTCGCCCGTTGGTGCCAACTGGCAGAGTGATCCTGAGCCGATGAACAAGGGAGAATCCTCAATGCGGAACGTGGTGATCGCCGGTTATTTGCGGACAGCCTGCTCCAAAGTGAAATTCAGCGAACCGGGGAAGGATTGGTTCAGTACGCTGCGCGCCGATGACCTTCTGGCCGAGGTGATCCCGGCATTGCTGCAGCGAAGCGGGACCGAGGGCGCCGAGGTGGATGATCTTATCGTCGGTTCGGCGCTGGGGGTGAGTGAGCAGTGGACCTGCGGCGGCCGCACCGCCGTTTTCCTCGCCAACCTGCCGGCGCAGGTTCCGGCCAGGTTTATCGATCAGCAGTGCGGCTCTGGCATGGCGGCGATCCACACCGGTTTTCTGGAGATTGCCGCCGGCTATGCCGATGTGGTCCTGGCTGCCGGAATGGAACACATGGGGAGGGTGCCCATCGGTCCGACCCTGTTCGAGAAAGGCGCTCTTTCCGTCAACCCCCGCCTTTACCGGGAGGAACGGTTCCGGCACTGGGACATGGAAACGACTATGCACATGGGGTTCACCGCCGAAAAGCTCTGCGCCGTGAGCGGTTTCAGCCGCGAAGATCTCGATCTATGGGGTGCCCGCTCCCACCAACGGGCGGCAAAGGCGCAGCTGGAGGGTTTTTTTGACGGCGAGATCCTTCCGGTCGAGGCCCGACAAGACCACGGAGAAGTCATGAGTGTCGCCCGCGACCAGGGCATTCGTGAGAACGTCAAGCCGGAAGATATGGCGAAACTGGCACCGGTATTTCGCCCCGATGGCCTCATCACGGCCGGCAACGCCTCGCCCCTGAACGCCGGGGCCGGTGCCCTCCTGCTGATGTCCGGAGCAACCGCCAAGAGTAAGGAACTTGAGCCCCTCGCAACCATCCGATCCATCGGCTTTGCCGGCGTCGACCCCACCCTGATGGGTACAGGCCCGGTTCCTGCGGCGCGAATGGCGCTGAAGAAGGCTGGCCTTGAACCCGCGGACATCGATTACTGGGAGATCAATGAAGCCTTCAGCATCGTCGTACTTAATGCGATCAGGGAGTTGGGAATTGACCCCGAAAGGGTCAACGTCAACGGCGGTGCCATCGCCATCGGGCATCCCCTTGGGGCCACCGGCATTCGGCTGGTGGGAACGCTGGCCCGCATCCTCAAGGCCAGCGGGGCCCGCTTCGGCTGCGCCGCAGCCTGCATCGGGGGCGGTCAGGGGATCGCGACCATCATTGAAAGAACGGGCTGAAAGATCGCAGAAAACTCTTGTTATCGCGGCGCCCGCAGAGATCGTTGGGAAAACAGTGAATATATTACTTTTCCCCCGGAGTTCTTAGCGCTTTCCGCGGTAACCCGTTATGTAAATGGTCTCCCCCCGAGTTCCGGGGGGGGACCCTAGACGAAGGAGGAACCCATGTACAAAGTTCTAGTGTCCACCATGTTAGTTGCCGTGTTCTTAATGGTATCCAACCCCAGCGCCGCTGAAGAGCTAGACAAGGTCCGCAAGGCGGGCGAGATAAGCTTTTCCATGAGCGGCCAATACCCACCGTTCAATTTTGTCGATGAGAACAATAAATTGACCGGTTTCGATGTTGAAGTCTGCAGCGAGATCGCCAAACGCATCGGCGTAAAGCCCAAGCCTGTGACCACTGCCTGGGATGGAATTATCGCTGGTCTGCTGGCAGGCAAGTACAATTTGATCTGCGGCAGTATGGCTATCACCGAGGCACGTCTCGAGGCCATCGACTTTTCGGACCCCTATTACCGTTCCGGCGCCCAGCTCTTTGTGGCCAAAGACTCGAAGGTTACCTCGGCGGACCAGCTGAACGGTAAGAAAGTCGGCGTAACCCTCGGCACCACCTATGAGGAGTGGGTACGGAAGAACCTTGCCAGAGTGGATGTTCGCACCTATAAGGGCGTCCCCGACATGATCCTTGAAATGTCCAATGGCCGTCTTGATGGTTTCATCACCGACCGCATCGTTGGCGCCATGGCGATCGCCGAAAAAGGCGCGCAGCTTAAACTGGCCGGTCCCCTGCTGTACGAAGAGCGGATGGGGATCGCTCTGACCAAGGAAAATCCCAAGCTTCGGACGGCCATTAACGAGGCCATCGCAGCGATGCAGAAGGACGGCTCCTACCGTGACATCAGCCTGAAGTATCTGAAGATCGACGCACGCTGATCATTCATTTTCGGAAGCTTATCCCTGCAGGGAAGAACCGGCTGTGCCCCTGCAGGGATAAGCACTGGCGAACCAACCAGCGAAAAGGTTGATGGGCTCGTAAAAAGCTTCGCACAGGCTTTTTAGGGGATTTTAAATGTTGAGTTGAATGTAGGCCAAAGCAGGAAACAGTCACGGGAGAAATAAAACAATGCTCGACTGGCAAGTTATTATCCACTATTTCCCCTTTCTTTTGAAAGGGGCGGTGCTTACGCTGGAGATCTCGGTGATCTCCCTCGTTCTCGGGCTGGTTGTCGGCCTGGTGGCGGCCCTGTCCGTACTCTCCCATAACCGTCTGCTGCGGTGGCCAGCCCTCTTTTATGTCTGGATCATTCGTTCGACGCCCCTTCTGGTGCAGCTGTTCATCATCTACTTCGGCCTGCCCCAGTTCGGGATCGATCTCAGTCCGTTCTGGTCAGGGGTGTTGGGGCTTGCCTTGAACACCGGCGCCTACAACGCAGAGACGATCCGCGGCGGCATCCTTGCAGTGGACAGGGGGCAACGTGAGGCATCGCGCTCTCTCGGCATGAGCGGTGCACTGACCATGCGCCGCATTATCTTGCCGCAGGCCATGCGCCTGATCATTCCGCCCCTGGGCAACAATTTCATCATCCTCATCAAGGACTCCTCGCTGGTTTCCACCATTACCCTGGTCGAACTGACCTTGACCGCTCAGCGCCTGATCGGGTCCACCTATAAACCGTTCGAGATGTATCTGATGGCCGCTGTGCTTTATGCGGTACTGACCTCCTGTGCCGCCCTGCTGTTGGGCTATGTCGAGCGCCGCACCACCTGGGGACACGCATGAGTGTCACGGAGAACATCCAAATGGCTATGGAACCGATGATCCGCCTGAAAGACCTGAGAAAAAGCTTCGGCAAGCTCGAGGTTCTCAAAGGGATCGATCTTGACGTGGCGCGCAGTGAGGTGCTGGTGCTGATTGGGCCGAGCGGGTCAGGCAAGAGCACCCTCCTTCGATGTGTGAATAACCTGGAAACCCCGACGGGGGGCGAGGTCACAGTGGACGGTGAACGGGTCAACCGGACAGATCTGTCGCCGCGAGCCTTCCAGAAGCATCTCAACCGTGTCCGTACCCATATGGGCATGGTATTCCAGCATTTCAATCTCTTCCCCCACAAGACGGTGTTTGAGAACATCATCGAGGGGCCGACACAGGTGCTGCGCAGGAACCGTGAGGAGATCACGACCGAGGCGCTGGAATTGCTTGATAAAGTAGGGCTGGAGGAGAAACGGGACAACTATCCGGCGCAGCTTTCCGGCGGACAGAAGCAGCGAGTGGCCATTGCCCGTGCTCTTGCGATGAAGCCATCAGTGATGCTTTTCGACGAGGTGACGAGTGCGCTCGATCCCGAATTGGTGGGAGGGGTGCTGAGGGTCATGGAGGGGCTGGCCATCGAGGGCATGACCATGATCGTGGTTACCCACGAAATGGGTTTTGCCGAGGGGGTTGCCGACCGTGTGGTGTTCATGGACGATGGTCTCATCATAGAGGAGGGAGTGCCGAAAGAGATTTTCAGCAACCCTCGCGAGGAACGCACAAAACGGTTTCTCGCAGATGTGTTCAAGTAAGGAGAACGGAAGAATGCTGAAAGGTGATGAGATGCCCCAAAAAGGGCAAGTCCAGGGTGCGATGACCAAGTCCCTTCTTGAGAAAAAGGAGCAATACGTTGCCAGAGGGATTTCCAATCTTGCGCCGATTTTTGTCCAGAACGCCAAGGGGGCCGTTATCCAGGACCTTGACGGGAACACCTATATCGATTTTTACGGTGGGATCGGCGTGGTCAATGCCGGACACTGCCCGGAAGGGGTCGTCAACGCCATCAAGGAGCAGGCGGAAAACCTGTTGCACTCCTGCTTCATGGTGGGCATGTACGAACCCTACGTGAACCTCGCCGAAAAATTGGTGTATATCACTCCCGGCGATCACCCTAAAAAGGCCATGCTGGTTAATAGCGGTGCCGAGGCGGTGGAAAATGCCGTGAAAATCGCCAGGGCCCATACTCATCGCCCCGGAATTATCGCCTTCGAGGCCGGCTTCCACGGCCGCACTCTGCTCACCATGACCCTGACAAGCAAGGTCAAGCCCTACAAACACGAGTTCGGCCCCTTCGCCCCCGAGGTCTACAAGGTTCCGTCTGCCTACTGCTACAGGTGTATCTACCGGTCCACCTATCCCGAGTGCGGCATGCATTGCCTGGAATATTTCGAGCGCTTTTTTGTCAGTGAAGCGGACCCTTCCAATATTGCCGCCATGATCATCGAGCCGGTGCAGGGTGAAGGTGGATTCATCGTACCACCCATGGAATTCCTCCCTGGGCTGAAGAGCATCTGCGAAAAGCACGGCATCGTTTTTATCGCCGACGAGGTCCAGACCGGTTTTGCCCGGACCGGGAAAATGTTCGCTGTGGAGCACTTTGGGGTGGTCCCAGATCTGATGACCCTGGCAAAGGGGATCGCCTCGGGTATGCCGCTCAGTGCCGTGGTCGGCAAGGCCGAGATAATGGATAGCCCTACTCCAGGGCGTATCGGCGGCACCTACGGCGGCAATCCGCTTTCCTGTGTTGCCGCGCTGGCCACTATTGACCTGATAGAGAAGGAGAACCTTCCCGTCCGGGCCGAGAAGATCGGTTCGGTGATCGTCGCCAGGATCAAGGCGCTGCAGCAGAAGTACCACCAGATCGGCGATATCCGGTCACTGGGGGCCATGGTGGGCATCGAACTGGTCAAGGATATCCAGACCAGGGCACCCCACAAGGAAGCGACCACGGCCATCATCCATGAGTGTTTCAACCGGGGGCTGCTCACCATGGGCGCGGGCATCTTCAGTAATGTGGTGCGGTTCCTGCCTCCGTTGGTGATCACCGACCAGCAACTCGATACCGCTATTGCAATCTTTGAGGAATCCCTGGCGGCGGTTCTGGGCAAGTAGTGGGACTCAGGAAGGGGGGCCCGGACGCGGAAGAGATGCCGGATTCCGTTTGCCCACGGCCGAATTTTTCTGTTTTTCAGGAGAAAAATAGATGAGCGCCGTTTCTGAAGGCAGCCTGTTTGACCAGATCAAGGAGGCAGCCAGCCGCAACCATGGCCATGTGGAAGAGAACCTGGCCTGGCTCAAGGAACAGATGCACCACTACTTCTTCCTCACCAACATGGACGAGGTGGAGGCGGTCGCAGCCCTGGCTGCCGCCCTGCACAACCTGAGACATAACCGCAAACTGACTCTGGTAGACCGTGAAAAGCTTCTGATGCTGGCGCAGACAGGCGTGCCTGGGTCTGTGTACCAGGCGCTGAGAAGCCTGCCGGAAAGGGAGATCTCCTACGCCCAGATCACCACCTCCTATGCGCCCATTCCCGGGACATTTCATCCTCTGGAGGTGCTGCGGTTTGCCTTCGACCGCAAGGAGGATGAGGAGATCGCACGCTGCGGCCAGCCCCTGATTCCCCGGCCGACTAAAAACGCCATTGCCAGGACATTAAAACAGGACTACCCCGGCTTCGACCACGAGGATCTGGAAAAGCTTATAAGCATCCTCTGGCTCAATAATGAGCAATACGTCCGGATTCCCCCCGCCGAACGGGTGGCCCGGATCCTATGGCTTTACCAGCAGACAACGCTGCACGGGGGGATATATCTGGATATTCAGGAGACAGAAGGGCCGGGCGGTGCGCCGGAATCACGCCTTCTTTTCGGGGTCGGCAATCCTCCGCAGGGAGGTTATTTGCTGCAGATCCTGGAGGTCTTTAATCGTCTGCGGCTCGGGGTCATGAGGGCCTACTGCCTGACCATCAGCACCGGCGTCCATCCTTATTTCCTGGCGGGTTTTTACGTAAACGCCCAGGGAGGCGAGAAGGTTGAAAAGGATTCCGCGCTGTTCCTGCGGTTGAAAGAAGAGCTTTACAACACGCAGATTCTGCCTGCCTCATCTGAGGCATACCAGGAGTTGATCACCAACGGTGTTGCCACCGGCGCCGAGGCTTCCCTGATCCGGGCCTTCGTTGGTTTTTGCCACACCAATCTGGCGCATAACCACCCGGACAGCTTCGATCTTGAAGGGGTCACGCGGGCCTTTCACAACCACCCGGACATATCCCTGCAGCTGGTCAAACTGTTTCGTGTACGGTTCGATCCGACCATGGCTGACCGCGAGTCGCTCTACCTGCAGACCCTCGAAGAGACGACGCAGCTTATCGAAAAATTCAACACAGGGCGCCGGTTCCTGGACGAATTCCGGCGGACGGTCTTCCGCTGCGGCCTCTACTTTATCCGTCACACCCTGAAGACCAATTTTTTCGTACCGGAAAAGCATGCCCTGGCCTTTCGCCTTGATCCAGACTATCTGGCTGAGCTTGACGATGAGTTTACCTGCGACCTGCCGCCCGAGCGTCCCTACCGGATCACCTATTTTTCCGGCCGCTACGGTTCGGGCTACCATATAGGCTTTACCGATATCGCTCGCGGTGGCTGGCGCACGCTGATTACCCAAGGTCGCGACGACTATGTCACCTGTGCCAACACCCTCTTCAGAGAAAACTTTGTTCTGGCCTACACCCAGCACCTCAAGAATAAGGATATCTACGAGGGGGGTTCCAAGATGGTGACGGTACTCGACGCCGGGGGGGAGAAGGATCAAAAAACGGTGACGCAGCGCCTTTACAAGCTCCAGTACGGTTTCATCAATGCCTTCCTTGATATTCTCATCACCGAGAATGGCAAGGCCAGGGATCCTCGGGTGGTCGATTATTACGGCCAGGACGAGCCGGTAGAACTGGGCCCTGACGAAAACATGCACGACGCGATGGTCGAACTGGTCGCCCGCCAGGCGGTCAAACGGGGCTACCTGCTTGGCGCCGGGATCATGTCGAGTAAAATAATCGGCATAAACCACAAGGAGTTCGGGGTGACCTCGACCGGGGTGATAAGGTTTGCTGAGGTCACCATGGAAGAGCTTGGCCTGAATATGCACACCGATCCATTTACCGTCAAATTCACCGGTGGCCCGAACGGGGATGTTGCCGGCAATGCCATGAAGCTGCTTTTTGAGCGCTGCCCGAAGGTGAAAATAACCCTCATCGTCGACGGCACCTGCGCCCTTTATGATCCGCGGGGGGTCCAGCATGAGGCCCTTGCCAGGATCATTCTCAGAGACGATCTCCAGGCCTTCGACCCGAAAGCTCTTCACCCGGGCGGCTTTATCCTCTATCGAAGTCAGCCGCGTAAGGAGGGGATGAAAAAGCTGTTTAAAAAGGTCGTTTGCAATGCCTCGGGACTTGAGGAGATGTGGGTATCCAACGACGAATTCTACCGCGAATACAGCACCCTCATCTTCACCGTCCCTGCCGACCTGTTCATCCCCGCCGGGGGGAGGCCCGAGACCATCGACTGTGGAAATTGCCACGGCTTTTTCGCCGAGGACGGCCGCCCCAATACCCGGGCCATCATCGAAGGGGCAAACTCCTTCATCACCCCCGAAGCCAGATTGGAACTGCAGAAGCGGGGGATCGTGATCATGCGCGACGCTTCGGCCAACAAATGCGGGGTCATCTCTTCCTCATACGAGATCATCGCCAATCTGATGCTGAGTGATGAGGAGTTTCTTGCCGACAAACAACAATATGTCGAGGACGTCATCGACATTCTCAACCGGCGGGCCGAAGACGAGGCGAGGCTTATTTTCAAGCGGCACCGTCAGGCAGCAGGGAGCCTTTCCTATACTGAAATTTCGGACGGTCTCAGTTCCGAGATTAACGTTCATTACGCCAGACTCTTCGATTTCCTGGAGCAGAATCCCCACCTGTGTGACCAGCCGCAGTATCGCCAGGCGCTTGTACAGCATCTACCGAACCTTCTTCAAAAAGTCGGGAAATACAGCAAGCGTGTTGCAACCTTACCGGAAAAAATTAAATACGCTATTTTGGCCAGCGAAATTGCCTCATCCCTGGTTTACCGGGGCAGTGAGGAGGATGCCTACCGGGAGATGATCGAAGGGCATTTGAGCCGGATGAGTACTTCCGGGGCGCCTGGAGTTTAGGGATGGAGGTTACGGTCAAGCTTTTTGCTTCCCTGCGCATCGGTCGCTTTTAGCAAGTCTCTCTCGAATACCCCGCGGGAACGGCAGCGCGTCAGGTCGTTGAAGAACTGCGGATCTCCGACCATCATCTGGGTCTCGTCATGATCAATGGAGGACACAGCCACGTCGATTGCCAGCTGCACGACGGCGACACCCTTTGGTTAATGCCGGTGGTGGCCGGTGGTTAAGGCCGGTTCTTCGCCAGGATGTCCTGGAAACAATCAAATCAACGGTGGCAATCTCGTAAAAAGTCCCGGATTGGACTTTTTACGACCCTGTCAAATGTGATTATTTTTCAAAAAAGGAGTCTGTTTCCCCATGCTGATCCAAACCAGGAATCCAACCATGGAGCCTTCAAAAATACTCTTTCAGCGCTGTACGGTTGACCTTGCAAGCGGTGAGATCAGGTTCGAAGATGTTCCCTGTCGGAACCTCGCAGAGGTGCTGGGCGGTTTCGGCCGCTCTTTCCAGATGCTTGCCAAGCGGAACATCCGGAAGGCCTACTGCGATGATAACCCTCTGATCGTCAATACCGGCCTGTTGACCGGCTCGAGCATCATGACCGGGATGAGGACCTATTTCTCTGCCTACAGCCCCCTCAAGGGGTCAAAAAAAGGACTGCCGGCCGCCATGTGATCCGCAGCCAGCGGGAAGTTTGGAGCGAAGCTCAAATGGACCGGCCTGGATGAGCTGGTTTTCGACAACCGTTCGCCCAAGCCGGTCTATGCGCTGATCAAAGATGGCGAGAGCGGGCCGGTGGTGGAGCTAAAGCCCGTCGATCACCTGCTCGGGCCCTCCACCCACGAGAAGATCATGACGCTTTACATGGAGTATCCCCGAGACGCCCACTTTGCCGCCATCGGTCAGGCCGGCGAGAACTACCTGAACGTCAGCATGGGTGCTGTGGCGCTCTCCACTGTGAACCAGCTCAAGAGTGGAGAGGCCAAGTGCCGTTTTGCCGGCCGTGGCGGCATGGGCAGCCTCATGGGCTACAAGAACCTGATCGCCCTGGTCGCCCAGAGTACGGACAAACTTGACAAGATCACACCTGGAATTAAGAATATCAACATCGAGATCGTCAAGGGTGGGGGCTCGGCCCGTTTCCAGCCAGTCAGCCAGGGCGGCAACGGGGGTACCTGGGCCTCCTACGAGGTACTGCAGGCTTTTTACGCTGTCCCCGAAAACAATTTCCGGCCCAAGGGGAACGATGAGGTCGAGCAGGTATTCCGGGAGAACGTCGAAAAAACGATCGACGTCAAGAGCGCCTCCTGTTTCCGGTGCGGCATCCGCTGCCACAACAACATCCACCGCCGCAAACATGACGGCTCAACGGGGGAGTTCGTGGCCAAATTTAGACTACGAGCCCGTCAACCTTCTTGGCACCAACCTTGGCATCCACGACGCTGGCCAGATCGCCGAAATGTTGAAACTGACCGACCACTACGGCATAAACGCCATCTCCCTGGGCACCACTATCGCCTATGTGCTCGAATACAACGAACGGCATCCCGTGAGCCAGATATGCGGTGGGGTGACCTTCGGCCAATACGAAAAGATTTGTATACTGGTTGAGCAGACCGGTCGCGGCGAGCTTCCCGAGGTCGGGCGCGGCGTCAGGCGCCTTTCGGAGCAGACGGGGGAGCCCGGCTATGCCATGCAGGTCAAAGGGCTTGAGCTGCCGGCCTACCTTCCCGATCTCAACCCGGGCTACCCCTGGGCGATTGCCGGAGGCCGCATGTCGATGGGCACCTACCTGCTGCTGGCCCGGGAGGGCAAAACCGATCTTAACTACTGGGTTGATGCCATAACCGGAAAAGGTTTGCTGATGACCGGTTATGACATGATCGGCCTGTGCAAGTTCATCGGGGTGGGGATCGGCCATCGCCTCGTCGGCGAGGCCGTCAGGGAAGCCACCGGGCTTGAAATCAGCGGGGAGGAGATGGAAGCCGCGGTACGACGTGCTTTCCTGCTCGGGCTGGCGCTCGAGCGTAAGCAGGGCTACGACAAGGGGGAGTACACCCTGCCATCCCGGGTTTTTTGAACGCCCCAACCCCAATGTCCAGCTTCCCAGGCTGGTTACCCGGGAGTTCTTTGCCCAGTTGTCGGAAAAGGTCTGGAGCGTCTTCGAACCGGAGATGCCGCAACTCCAGGCGCCTGTTGGAGAACCCCGCACAGACCCTTAGGTGGACAGGAATTTCCAGGCAATGGCTACAGTAACGTCTTATATCAGGAAACGATCTTCTCAAGAGCTTCTTGACTGGCAGAGCCAGCTCGAGGTTATGAGTCGGTTTGCAATAAGCTGCGCCCAGGTTGAGGAAGAGTCCCTCGTTGCAGGAGTTCTTCCGTTGCGCTATTAGCGCAACCAGGGGATGATTTCAACCCGGCAGCAGCTTCAGCTTTTCCGCAGCAAGGCAGCCGTTGTGGGCTGCGGGGGGTTGGGGGGATACATCATCGAAGAACTGGCACGCCTGGGCGTGGGCCAGATCGTCGCTATTGATCCCGATGTTTTTGAAGAGCACAATCTCAATCGCCAGGTTCTTTCATCCCTGAAGGCATTAGGTGAGTCAAAAGCGGAAAAAGCGGCAGAGAGGGTCGCTGAAGTCAATCCGGCAGTAACGGTGCTTCCGGTCAAAGCGGCATTTGGTAAGGAAAATGGTCGGGACCTGCTCGGTAATATTGATGTGGTCGCCGCCGCGGTGGACAGCATTCCGACTTGCCTAAAACTGGCCGAGATCTGTAGTGAACTGGAACTTCCCCTGGTTCATGGGGCAATTGCAGGCTGGTACGGGCATGTCTGCACCATCTTCCCGGGTGAAGTGACTCTCCAGAAAATCTACGGCAATTGGGCGTCTGACAAAGGGGTAGAACAGGAGTTGGGCAGCCCTTCATTTACACCGGCAGTGGTTGCGAGTATGGAAACGGCGGAAATCTGCAAGATTCTACTTGGCAAAGGAGATTTGCTGCGAGATCGAAAACTGGGAATCAACCTCTACGATATGGAGTTTGATGAGATCCTTTTGTGATATAAGCTCAGCAGTGTACCAGGGAAACCTCGCCACACTCCTGGAGACGGGGTATGCGATGGGGTATTAAGACAGTCCAAAGACCAAAGTCCAAAGTGTAAAGGGGAGAAAGGTGAGAGCCGTCATTCCGGACGGAGCGGAGCTACGATCCGGAATCCAGACACGAAAATGCACTGTGGTCGTCTGAGCTGGCATTTTAGTGTTAAGGCCACCGTTAAACACGGTGGCCGCTTGACAAAGCATCCCGGCGATGGTATCTAAGCAAGTTCTTTGTTGCGGGGTGGAGCAGTCCGGTAGCTCGTTGGGCTCATAACCCAAAGGTCACAGGTTCAAATCCTGTCCCCGCTACCAAAAAATCAAGGGTTCCCTCTGGGAGCCCTTTTCTTTTCCCACCCTATTTTCCACCCCCAGAACAAATCTGATGGTTTGCTGAAGTCTGAGAGCGCCCGTAAAGGGTATTTAGTAGGCGTTTATAGGCCATTCACTGCTCCAGACTCTAAAGTTGTTGTGATTAACCTGTTTTCCCGAGATTCCTTGCCCGTCTTAAGGGTTTTCCTATATTATCAGGAGGGTTTTGAAGACTGTTGGGAGCCTGAATGTCTAGAAAGAGCCTTTCGGAGCAAGATAATCGCACAAAGTACATTACGCCGGTTCTGTTCGACCATCAGGATGCTACCGACGCACAGTATGAGGAGCTGATTGAGAACATAGAAAAGCAGTTGAAACAGCGGCGGAGTGTGCAGGCGATGTTTTGCATTAGGTGATATTAACTTAAACGGAGAGTTCTTATGCAAATGACAAAACTAACCATTACAAACTACCGAGCTCGCAGGGACGTGTCCATTCCGTTGTCGCATTTCGGGTGTTTGATTGGAGAAAACAACTCGGGGAAATCCTCCTTTCTACAGGCATTGTCGCTGTTCTTTTCAGGTTCAAAACTTTCCACTACCAACTACTTTGATGAGGCACAGCCAATACGTATTGAGATTGTCTTCGAAGATATTGGGAATGCCGATTTGGCAAGGCTTGTTGAAGAACACCGTACTAGAGTCCGTGGAATCATAAAGGCCGGTCGCCTTGTCCTGGTGCGTTCCTATGACACAAATGGCAAAAGTACCCTTCTCTACAGCACGCTTATTCCCACCGAAGAGCGGTTTGCCCCCGACAGCGTAGCTACCTTATTGAAAAACGGACGTGCCGGACAAGCATTCGTTAACAAGATAACAGCAGCCTTCCCTGAACTTGACGATATGGTCGATACAAATATGAATCAAGACGCCATGAGGCAGAAGATCCTGGAGCTTGCCGACTCCCTACCGGATGAGCAAAAGTCAACAGTTGACCTTCCTCTTCCGACCGGAATTGATAAGAGCATTATTCCGATGCTTCCAGACCCTATCTATATCCCGGCGGTCAAGGATCTGGCGGATGACATCAAGACGACTGAAAGCACGCCGTTCGGAAAGATATTGGGAATCCTATTGCGAGCAATAGAAACCAAACTTCCATTTGAACCGCCCCGGTTTTTCCGGAGGCTCCGTTACGTGAGTCCGGCCATCATAGCCGGGACTTCCTGACTCTGATAATACAACATTTCGTACTCAGCTGGTGGAATGTAACCGATCGGCTCGAGCAACCGCCTATTATTGAACCAGTCCACCCATTCGAGAGTTGCGAACTCCACGGCCTCGAGGTTGCGCCACGGGCCGCGTCGGCGGATCACTTCGGTTTTGTACAAACCGATCACCGTTTCGGCGAGAGCGTTATCGTACGAGTCGCCAATGCTGCCGACCGACGGTTCGATCCCGGATGAATAACCCTTTGTCAATTGAGGAACATGAGCTTGTGAATAGGTTAACTTCCGTGATTGGTGACTGGTGAT
>JARGFZ010000023.1 GCA_029210965.1 bacterium
TTCCGCTGCCATGGAGGAGGCATTTACTACAGGGGTTTTACGAATTTAAATGACTGGCTTTACGGGGAAGGGGACAAGATTATTATCCCGATCTTAGTCGAAGGATGCAAATGATTTAAACCCGAAACCTGGAACCTGTAATTTGGAACCTGGAACCACGCCACCGGAAATAGGAAGCCCCCGAAATGGGGGCTTGTTTTTTTGGTGGCGGAGCAGGGACTTGAACCCCGGACACTACGGATATGAGCCGTATGCTCTAACCACCTGAGCTACTCCGCCTTTTGTTTGGTTTCCGGAAGCATGGATAAGTAACCTGATTCAGTTAAAAAGTCAACAAACACGGGAGCAAACAGGTGTCTTTCAGATTTTTTCCTGCCCGCCGACGGGTGATATTGTTGTTCACCTGAAGACTATCTGTTAGGATGTCGACGCCATGAAAGAGAGGAATCACAGCACCGGAAAAAGAAAGGCCCTCGAGGCGCTGGGATGCTCTCTTTACGTGATCTGCTTCCTCATCATGGGTGCCGTTCTCGTGTCCAGGTGCGGGAAAATATTTCAATAAAAAAAGGTGAATTGTCATTACCTCAGCAATTCCCATGAACCTTTCACTTTTCACTGCTCTTCCCCTGACTACATTTCCTCCCTGTTTATAACAGCCCTGTTATAGATATCCATAACATCCTTCTTGTTCAAAGTGCCGATGACTTTCTCGCGGTCATCCTCCTCCACCACCGGCAGATGGGATATCCCGTTCCTGCCCATCTTATAAAGGGCGTCCTGAATACTGTCGGAAGGGGTGATCGTAATGACATTGGTTGTGGCCACATCCCTTGCGATAACCAGATACTCCAGTCCCTCCTCCTGAAGCGCTGACCGTATATCAGTGAAGGAAATAATCCCCTTCAGACGCCCGTCATCCCCTACCATATGCAGGTACGACACGTTTTCCTCTTTCAGCATTTCTACGATATCAATCAGGTTCATACCCTCCGGTACGGTAACGACCTGATCGCTTGCGACATCCCTTACCTTGAGGGATCGCAGGACGCTCTGCTCCCAACCCTGGGTGATCTCAACACCTTTCCTGGCCAGCTTGCTGGTATAGATGGAATCACGCTTCAGGGAGGTCGTGATGAGGGTACTCAGCATGCAGGTGATCATCAGGGGCAGGATGATCTCGTATGTAGAGGTGAGCTCGAAGATGATGATCATGGCTGTTATGGGCGCATGGGTCGTGCCGGCCACCAGAGCGCCCATGGCCACCATGGCGTAGGCTCCGGAATCGGCTGTGATCAGCGGAAAGGACTCGTGGACTGTCCAGCCGAAAAACCCGCCAGTCATGGCCCCTATGAAGAGAGAGGGCGCGAAGATCCCCCCTGACCCGCCGCTGCCGACCGTGATTGAGGTGGCCAGGATCTTGACGAAAACAAGAGTCAGCAGAATTATAAAGGGAAGCTGGTTCGTAAGGGAAAGGTTGATGCTACCATAGCCCACGCCGAAGACATTGGGCCAGACGATAAGCAGACACCCCAGCATGAGTCCGCCCAGTGCAGGTTTGAGATACTCGGGCATCTTCAGGGCATCAAACAGATCTTCGCTCTTGTTGACCGTCAGGATGAACAGGAGCGACACAAACCCCACGATAACGCCCAGAACCGGGTAGAAAAGAAATTCCCACAAAGAAACCAGTTTGTATGTCGGGATGATAAAGGCAGGGAAATCACCGAAGTAGTGCCGCGAGATCGTCGTTGCGGTAACGGAAGAGAGGACCACCGGGGAAAAAGTGGCCAGACCGAACTCACCCAGGATGACCTCCGCCGCAAAGAGCGCCCCGGCAATAGGAGCGTTGAAGGTGGCCGCTAAACCCGCTGCAGCGCCGCAGCCGACCAGAGTTCTCTGCCTGAGCGGCGGTGCTTTCAATAGCTGACCGATGGTTGAACCGATGGATGAACCGATCTGGACGATGGGTCCTTCCCGGCCTACAGAACCTCCCGAGCCGATGGTGATCCCGGATGCAAGGATCGTCACGAGTGCCACCCTGGGACGGATGTGCCCATCCCTGAGGGCCACAGCCTCCATCACCACAGGCACCCCATGTCCCTTGGCCTCCCGTGCCCCGAAATAGACCAAAGGCCCCACGATAAGCCCGCCCAGGGCCGGCAGGGCTATCTTGAGATAAAATGGCAGAGTATTGGCGAAGGTCAGGAAATCACGAGTGTTCTGGTAAAAAATGTACTGAGTCGCTTTAATGGCGTAGCGGAAAAGAAGGGCCCCGTAACCACCCAGGATGCCGATGATGATGGCAACAATGGAAAGATAGACGTGCTGGTGCATATGCACACCGCGCACTTTAACCAGGCTCTTTCGAAAAACCCTCCGTACCATAGTGGATAGTATAGCCGACACTGGGATTGGTTTCATAGTACTACGTTATCGGTGTCGGCTGAGTGTAGAGTGTAGGGTGCAGGGTGTAGAGTAAAAACCGTGATTTGTGACTGGTACTCGAGAAGAGTCGTGATTAGTGGTTCATAAATGGTGATTGGTGATCAGTAATTTGTTTGATCAATTCAATAGATCATGTAAAAAACCAGCCACGCCATGGCAGCGATGAATACGGTGAGGATCCAGTCAAGTTTCCAAACTCACAGTCACTGGCTTCATTAATTACTTTATATTATCCACATAAATATCTATTATATTTATGTTTTTATGCATACTTACTGTGTTTTATATTTTGTAAGAATGCCTAATTTTGAGGTAAATCAGCCTTTGATTTTATTCTGCGTTCCGGTTTTCCCAGACACTAGACCCCAGACTCCAGACACTGGCCTCATTGCTGATTCATTAACCAATGAGGCCTTTCGCGTACTTTCCGGCATCGAAGGGCACCAGGTCTTCCAGCCCCTCTCCCAGCCCGACAAAGAGCACAGGGAGGCCCAACTCCCCCGCAACGGGGATGAGGATCCCGCCCCTTGCTGAACCGTCCATCTTGGTCATGACTATTCCTGTAACTCCAACGGCCTGGACGAACTGTTTTGCCTGAACCAGCGCGTTCTGTCCAGTGGTCGCGTCCAGGATAAGAAGGACCTCATGGGGAGCACCTTCAATGATCCTTTCGGCTACGTTCCGTATCTTCTCGAGTTCCCTCATGAGGGGCTCTTTCGTGTGGAGCCTGCCTGCGGTATCAATGAGTATATTGCTCACTTTAGATTTTAAGGCACTTGTAAGGGCATCGTGAACCACTGCCGCCGGATCACCGCCTTCCTGCCCTCCAAGGAACGTGGCTCCTGACCGTTCAGACCATATCTGCAGCTGCTTCATCGCAGCTGCCCGGTAGGTGTCCGCTCCAACCACCATGCAGGACTTACCAGCCTGCTTTAATCTGTGGGCCAGCTTTCCGATAGTAGTCGTCTTGCCGGTACCGTTTACCCCCACGATCAAAGTGACCCTCGGCCCGCTGGCTGGAGAAGATAAGTCCCGGAGTTCCCCGGCAGGTGGTTTTGTCTTTACAACTCCCTCGATCCAGCCCCTGAGATAGGATTGCAGTTGAGAGTCGGACAGATCCTGGGTAACAGAACGACGAAGGTCCTTCACCAGCTTCATGGTGTACTGCATCCCCACATCGCCGGTGATGAGGATCTCCTCCAACTGCTCGAGTTCATCCTCACCGATGGAGGATTTTCCTCCGAAAACGGTCTTTATACGGCCCCAAAGTGATCCACGGGTCTTCTCGAGGCCGCGTCGGTAAAGATCCTGATCCTTTTCAGTGCTCATGAACGCTCCGATCGATTTTCAATTGTCGGATGAATATATCTCAGATCTCAAATCTCAAATATCAAAAAGGGCAGCCTCACGCAGAGCCGCAGGGCTCGCTGCTGAACGACATAATCGTTTTCCATCAATAATTTAACTCATTTTAGCTCTTGAGTTTTTCAATGTGGCTATATTATCTATAGTTGATTTTTGGTTTTTTGTGAGTTGCAGCATTATTCACCCCCATGAATTTTATGTTTTACTCCGACTATGGAACTTCTCCGGGTTCTCTGTTTGAGACCGTTTTTACTACTTTTACAGGAACCCTTTTTTCTGGATTCCGGCTCACGGCGCTACCGTGTCCGGAATGACCGGAGTAAGGAGGTGTGGTTCGCCATTCACCAGATTCCAGCCTCCCTCAGCGTCCCTTTGCGTACTCTGCGTTAAATGTTTTGATTGTTTTTGAGATTTGAGATCTGAAATTTGAGATCAGCCCTCATATGAGGGCTGCGATATCACGAACAGCATCTTTCAGCACCTTCATACCCTGGGAAGGGATTCCGGTGTCGTCCTGCATCAGTACAACGAACAGCCCCACCTGCACAGGCAGCATTGTGTAGGTGATTTGTTCAGACTTAACGGATAAACCTTGGAGGCTGTCCCCGCTTTCAACACTTTTCATGGCCTCATCGAGAAGGGCAATGATAATGCTGTGGTGGGCTCCAGCCAGGCGGATCTCATAACCGTCTCCCCGGGTGAAAACATCCACAGCCTCTCCCTCATCATCAACGAGGATGGCTCCGATACCACCCCTGACCGATCCAACTACCTGCCCGAGAACTTCCTTGAACGGCATCAGGCCACATCCTTGAGACGGACGGAAACCACCTGGGAGGAACCCGGCTCTCTCATGGTGATCCCGTACAGAACGTCCGCTGCCTCCATCGTAAGTTTGTTGTGACTGATGACCATGAACTGGTACTTTTCGGACATCTCGCGGATGATCCTGGCAAAGTTGCCCAGGTTCTCATCGTCCAGCGGGGCATCCACCTCATCCAGAATGCAAACCGGGCTGGGTTTGGCAAGGAACATGGATAGTATCATTGTGAGGCTTACGAGGGCTTTCTCTCCCCCGGAAAGAAGCTGCATGTTCTTGAGGCGCTTGCCCGGCAGGCGAACCTGTATCTCTACACCGGTATTGAGAGGGTCAGATTCATCCATGAGGATCATTTCGGCACTGCCCCCGTTAAACAGCCTTGGAAAGAGGGTGGAAAAGTTATCTGATACCTGGGTGAAGGTTTCCAGGAACCTTTCCCTGCTTGTGCGGTTGATCTTCCGGATGGCTTTCTGGAGTGATTCGATGGAGGTCTCAAGGTCCGCCTTCTGGGAACTGAGGAATTCAAACCGTTCACTGAGTTCCTCGAACTCCTCCACGGCTCCCGGGTTGACTTCACCCATCTGGGATATCTTTTCACGAAGGAAAGATATCCTCTCTTCGGCAGCCTTGTGATCGAACTCCGACTCCTCAAAGCTGTCACAGGTAAGTTCCATCACATCCTGCCGATGCTCTTCCAGGACCCTTTCCACGATGTGCTGCCTCTCGGTTCTCAGTTCATGGATCCGAATGTCGATCCCGGAGGCTTCCTCTCGTAAAATACTTACCTTTGTCCTGTGATCCCTGGCATCCGCCGCAAGTTCATCTGCCTGAAGCCGGGCTTCGTCCTGATTCTTGCGCAGTATCCGGAGGGATTCCTTTTTTTCCTCAAGTACACTTACGGAGCCCATTACTTTAGCTCTGCCCTTTTCAATTTCAGCTCTGTACATTTCCATCCGGGAACTGGCATCAGCCATTTCTCTGGATATGCGCACCTTTCTATCCTCGATCTCCCGGTTGCGATCTTCGGCCGTCTGAAGGGCCCGCTGGGAGTTTTCACGCCTCAGTCCAACGGTGTTCACTCTTATTCGAACCTTCTCAAGGGCCCCTCTGCTATCTTCCAGTTCCACGTTGAGTCCGGGAATCTGTTCCTCCAGTGCAGTTAACCCAAGTCGTGCGGCCTCTTCTTCCGTATCCAACTGGCTAAGCCTGGCCACACACCGATCAATGGTCTCGCCCAGCTCCCTATCCTCGAGGTCAGCAAGCTCTATCTCCGATCGAAGGTCTCCATGGGTACCGTTGAGCTGCTCTAACTCTCTAACGGCCATGGATAAGGAACTTTGGGCAGAGAGCAGTGCGCGCTCTGTTTCACGGGCCCTCTCCTCCAGTTCAGCCAGCGTCTTCTCGTCCACGGCAATCTTTTCTTGCAGGTCGGTCCTGGTTCTTCTCACCCGTTCCAGATCGGTCTCTATTTTTTTACCTTCCAGATCCAGTTCGCGTATCTTCCTCTTCCTTGCCAGAGGTGTTTCTTCAACATCCTGATTCCCGCCGGTGATGATCCCCGTAGGCTCAACAACGTCACCATCCAGGGTTACCAGGGTGGCTGTGATCCCGTTCCGGCGCCACAGGTCCATGGCAAGCTTCAGATCTTCAACAAGCAGAGCATCACCCAGAAGGAAATCTCCGACACCGTTGAGGGATGAGGAGAATTTGACAATGTCAGTCAGAGGGCCGATAACCCCGGTTCCCTGGACCTGCTTCAGGCTACCATTCCCGTTCCCGTTGGCACGTGGTGTTTTCGGGATAAAGCTTCCCCGTCCGCCAGCTTGCTGCTTGAGGTAATCCACCGCCGAACGACCGATGTCAGGCCCCTCCACAATAACGTGGTCCAACCTCTCACCCAGCACGGCCATGACCGCCTTTTCATACTGCTGGGGTACATCGATATGGTCAGCCACCACTCCAAGAATACCGGCCTGGCCTGTCTCGGCGTAGCCTCTCATGACATGCCGAACTCCTTCGGGAAGCCCCTCCATCTGTTCCTCAAGGGCCACCAGAGTCTTCTGGAGACCTCTGGTCTCTGCCTGCTTCTCATAAAGAATCGACAGAGCCGATTGGGCTTCAGAAATGGTCACCTTGGACTCCCTGATGCCCTCCCTTAAAGCAGCCAGTTCAGAGGCTTTGGTCCGGGCATCCTCTCCGGTCTTTTTACACTCCTCTTCCCTGGCAAGTATGTCCTTTTGAAAACCCTCCATCCTGGCCTGAAGGTCAGAAGACCTCTGGGCAGATTCCACCCGTCGCCTTTCAAGGCTTCCCCTGGATCGAATACTGGAGTCCATTTCCATTTCAAGCCGGTTCCGATCGTTTCCAAGTGCGAAAAGCTTGTTTCTCCCTATCTCCAGCTCTCCTCTGACCATGGCCAGCTTCGACTCGGCCCCATTAAAGGTTTCCTGTGCGTCTGTCAGCTCAGCAGCAAACTTTTCATGCTCGCCCTCAATGGCGGCCAGTTCTAATTCCAGCTGCTGCAACTGGGTTCGGTCAGACTCTGTCTGTCTGCTGAGGTCGGACTCGTCTTCATTAAGCCGCTCCAGCCGTTCGGTAAGGGACCGGACAGACGCCTCACCGATGGAAACCTCTCCCTCGATACGGGCGATCTCTGACTCCACCGCCCTGACCGCCTCAAATCCTTCCGTTATCTTTCCCTCGCCGGTTACCAGCTCGCCCCTGATAGTCTCCTCTTTTGACTCCAGAACTGAAAGGTGGTTCTCAAGATCAGTAAGATTTTCCTTTTTACTGGTCAGTTCTTTCACCTTTTCGGCGAGGCTGGTCTCAACGGAGGTGAAATCCTCGAACCTCAACCTGAGATCAAGGGATGAAAGTTCGTCCCGGAACAAACGATACCGCCTTGCTTTGGCCGCCGATCTTTTCATGGAGTTCAGCTGGCGCTGGATCTCGCGGATCACATCTGAGACGCGCAGCAGGTTCTGCCGGGTTCGTTCCATCTTCCTTTCAGCTTCGAGGCGCCGCATCCTGTACTTCAGAACACCCGCAGCCTCTTCGATGTGAGCTCGTTTTTCTTCCGGTTTAGAGTTGATCAGAAGAGATATCCTCCCCTGTTCAACAATGGAATAACCCCGGCTGCTGCCACCGGCGTCGGCGATGAGTTCACGGATATCCTTCAGCCTGCAGGAAACACCGTTAATGAGATATTCGCTCTCCCCTGTCCTGAAGAGTTGACGGCTGATAGATATCTCCGAATAGTCTCTCCACTGGTTCTCCAGCTTCCCCTGGTTATCGAAAACAAGGGTGACCTCTGCCCTGCCGGCCGGCTTTCTCTTATCACTCCCGTTAAAGATGACATCTTCCATCATCTGCCCGCGGAGAAGTTTGGCGCTCTGCTCTCCCAAAGCCCACCGTACGGCATCAACGATATTACTCTTCCCGCACCCGTTGGGGCCAACCACGACAGTGAGGCCGTCCTCCTGGAACTTGAAGACGGTCCTGTCCGGGAAGGATTTGAAACCATGTATTTCGAGACGTTTAAGGCGCATATGAATTCCAGAAGGCAGAGCGCAGAACGCAGAGCGCAGAATTTAAGTACTGATGAAATCCAATCAAACGATCTGCCTCCCGTTCGGTTTCGTTACAAACCCACCTGCCCACTGCTAGAGTGGGCTGGGATATGTGTAACTGTTGATTCGCACTTGACGCTTTTGTCCTTAAAAAATGTACCATGGGGCATGAACCTTGTAAAGGGATGTTTGGTTCTGTTGACAGGTGCAAACAGGTATACTAAAGTATACCTTTAATCAGTTCCAAGTGCTGAAGGATAAGTTCTAAGTCTTAAACCTTATCTCTTATCTCTTGGAACTTATCTTTAAGGAAAAACATTATTGAAGACATTAACTTTCCGCCAGGAGCAGGTCCTGGATTTCATCCTGGAGCACATCTCCGGCAACGGCTACCCCCCTACCCTCAGGGAGATCGCGGGGCAGTTCCACCTCTCGGGCCCCAGGGCCGCCGTCAAACATCTGGACGCACTCCAGCGCAAAGGTCATATCAGAAGAAACACAGGGACGTCCAGAGGAATTGAAGTCCTCCACTGGAAACCGTCCCCTCCCCAGCCTGAGAAGAATACAGGCCCTGGCATTCTGGTCCCTGTTCTGGGAACCGTTCCGGCAGGTCCCATGGACCTGGCTGTCCAGGAGAATGGGAACACCCTTCTCCTCGATCCGTCCATGGCAGGCGAAGGAACCTTCCTCCTCCAGGTCAAGGGCGACAGCATGACAGGAGATCACATTTTGCCCGGAGACATGGTCCTGATAAAGAAACAGGATACTGCTGATGACGGGGACCTGGTGGTGGCCCTCATCGAAGAAGAGGCCACTTTGAAGCGGTACCGGCGCGACGGGAAGAAGGTCACCCTCCTCCCCTCCAACCCTGATTATCAGCCGATGATCTTCGATGGGACCTCCCGTGCCATCAGTATTATCGGCAAGGTCAAGGCTGTGATCAGGATCACCGACAGATAGGGAGAATAGAATTGATGGACTTGCAAAAAGTCCATCAGACAGTCCCGCCGATGGAGGGACCGGGGTGGGGTCACGCCCCAGGCGTGATGACCGTCCCGCAAAAAACTCGAAGAGACTTTTGGAGAGATGATTGCAAATGAGCAGCGAGAAATTTCATGAACAGATCACCGTTGGTGTAATTTTCGATCCTGCCGTAAGGCTGCGACCGGCCTGGTTCATCTGGAGTGGACGCAAGGTGAAGGTCGTGAGAACCAACAGCGTCTGGTCCGAGCGTGAAGGTATCGCAACTCTTTACCATTTTTCCGTCACCGACGGTACCGACATTTTTCACCTCCTCATGAACAGCGAAACTCAAACCTGGTATCTGGAAGAGGTAACCCTTTCACAATGAACCGGACGATCATGCATGTGGACATGGACGCGTTTTTCGCCTCGGTGGAGGAGCTGGCTAACCCCTCCCTTCGGGGAAAGGCGCTTGTGGTTGCCGGTCCTGGTGAAAGAAGCATTATCACCACGGCCTCCTACCCGGCAAGGAAACACGGCATAAAGACAGGTATGACGATCAGGCAGGCCAAAGCCCTCTGGCGGGATATCGTTGTGGTCCATTCCGATCACAGGAAATATACCGACGCATCAAAAAAAGTCATGACCGCTCTGGAATCGATCACCCCAGATATCGACATAACTTCAATAGATGAAGCCTTCCTTGATATAACTTCCATAATACGAGCCGGGGACACACCCCGGACCCTGGGAACGGAGATAAAAAGAAGGATCAAGAAAGATACCGGCCTGACCTGTTCGGTGGGGATCGCCCAGAACAGGCTCATGGCCAAACTTGCCAGCGACATGAACAAGCCGGACGGGCTGACAATTCTGGAGCCAGGGAAGGTAAAGGCCCTTCTCGAACAGACGCCGGTGGGGAAAATCTGCGGGATCGGTCCGGTGACCACAAAGGCCCTCAACGAGATGGGTTTGAAAACATGCGGCCAATTGGGCAGCTACCCTGTTGATCTGCTTATGAGACGTTTCGGATCTTATGGAGTCAGACTGTCAGAAATGGGCCGCGGTGAGGATGACCACCATGAAGGTTATGGTAGTGAAGCGAATCCCTCCGTCAAGAGCATAGGGCACTCGGTAACTTTATCCAGAGATCTGTCCGATCGTCAATCCATGGGCAAGATCCTCCAGACCCTGTCAGAGATGGTTGGCAGAAGGGCGCGCCGTCATAAATGCGGTGGTAAGAGCATCACCCTTATCTGGCGGTACGACGATTTTTCAAATCGAACACGCAGTACTACCCTCTCCACTCCCATATGCAGAACTGAAGAGATTTACAGGTACTCCATTTGGCTCCTGGAAAAGATCGAAATTGTACGACCAGTCCGGCTTCTTGGAATATCCCTTTCACATTTGAATTTCGAGGCCCAAACAGCCAGCCTGCTCCCGGAGGAGATCCGCCAAGAGGAGGTTCAAAAGGCCCTGGATGGAATAAACGACCGCTTCGGTGAATTCACCCTGGCCTATGCCGAAACCGTGCCTGATCTTCGCACACAAAAGGTGATTCCACCTTCCTGGAGACCGAAGGGGATAAAGAATAGTGTCTAAAATTCAGGATTCAGGATTCAGGATTCAGGATTCAGGATTCAGGAAAAAATATATTTCACCTGCATATCTGTCCAATAAAAAAGGCTCCCATATGGGAGCCTTTTAGGTTTTATCTACTGGCTTCTGAATACTGGATTCTGGCTCCTGCTCTTTACTTCCCCGCCACACTGCCCAGGTATTGTACGATGGCGTTCTGGTCTTCCTCGGAAATGGCGCCGCCCTTCTGACGCTCGTGGTAGGAGGACATTCTTGTGACTGTTTTCTCCCATCCATCCTGGTCTTTCTTCTTGCCAAGAGTTCTACTGGTGGCGTGGCACTTGGAGCAGATTTCTTCAAAGGTCACTTTGGCCGCATCCAGGTCGACCTCCGCGGCAGCCATGCTCTTGGCCTCATCAGCAGTGGCAGTAGATGAATCCACCGCTACAATTGTCATGGAAACAGCCAACAGGATAAAGATCGACAGTGCTATGGGCAATACTCTGTTCATTTGACTCTCCTTTTTTTTAAGATTCCAAATTCCATTTTCCACATAACGATATCCCCTAAATTTAACAACGCTATCACAAAAATCAATAATGCTATCTTGTTTTGGTTCTCTCCTGTGTTCTACGTTCTGCATTCTACATTCTGCTTTCTACACTTTCTCATGAGGATCGAACAGTTTCCGGTGCTCCTCCAGTGCAAACTTGTCAGTCATCCCGGCCATATAATCACATATCACCCTCTTGACGCTGCCGTTCCCCTGAAGTTTGCGAAAGGTTGTTGGGGGCAGCTGTTTCGGTTTATCCAGATAGGCGTTAAACAGATCTGTCAGAATCCGCTGGGCTTTCTCCGCCATGCGGGTCACACGGTAATGCGCGTAAAGGTTCTCTCGCAGAAAGGCTTTCAACTCCCTGTTCATAACTTCCATTTCAGGTCCGAAGGCAGCCACTCTCTCCGGCGCCCGTGACAGTTCCTCTCTGTTGCTGATGCCCATCTCCCCGATCTTTCTTCCGATAGTAGAAATAAGATCACTAACCTGCAAATTGATGATCCTCCGGATACCCTCGTGCTTAAGCATGGTGGGCGAAATGTTTGGCATCTCGGACCTTACGGACTCGGTGACGGTTCTCCAGAGCGTTACGTCAGAGAGTTCATCCTGTTCGAGCATTCCTGAAGTAAGACCGTCATCCAGGTCATGGTTGTTGTAGGCGATCTCATCGGCCAGTTCCACGATCTGTGCTTCCAGGGATGGCTGGTTTTTGCCAAAAGCAGCTATTCCAGGCTGATCGTAGTCTGTACTGTGTTTGGCGATCCCCTCCCTGACCTCCCAGGTCAGGTTGAGCCCCGGGAAATGGGGGTACCGGTCCTCCAGAAGATCCACTACCCGAAGGGTCTGGGTGTTATGTTCGAACCCCCCGTCATCGGCCATGAGATCGTCCATAACCCGCTCCCCCGCATGTCCGAAGGGCGTGTGTCCCAGATCGTGGGCAAGGGCCACCGCTTCGGCGAGGGTTTCGTTGAGGTCCAGGGCCAGGGCTGCCGACCTGCTGATCTGGGCGACTTCCAGGGAGTGGGTCAAACGTGTCCGGAAATAGTCACCCTCGTGGTAGAAGAAGACCTGGGTCTTGTACTCCATCCGCCTGAAGGCGCTGCAATGGATGATCCTGTCCCTGTCCCTTTCAAAGGCGAGCCGGTACCGATGCTCCTCCTCGGAATACTGCCGTCCCCTGGACAGGGAGTTCAGGGCCCCGATATCGGAAAGCTCATTTCTCTCCTTTTGTTCCCTCTCGACTCTCAGCATGTGTTTTAACCCCTGGCAAAGTTTACGGGATATGCGGCGTACAAGGTTACCACGCCGCGGGGTTGAAATTCCACGACAGGATATGGCCTGAAGTTTGCCATTTACCACGAATATCCCTTTTTTCGCAGCTTATGGTGCTATACTTTGGTCCATGGAAAACACAGCTGCCCTGCTTGCTTTCCAGAATTATCTCCTGGCGATCCTGCTCGGCGCCCTGATGGGTCTCGAACGGGAGTTGCGGGAACCCCGCCTGGCAGGCCTGCGCACCTTTATCCTGGTCACCCTTTTCGGCTGCATCTGCGGACATATCTTTACCCTGGCCGGTGATAGCCTGATCCTTCTGGCCGGCATGGCTGCCGTGACGGTTCAGATCGCACTCGTGTATTTCCTTCGCGCAAGGGAAGACATGGAGATTGGGATCACCACCTCCATCGCACTGCTGATGGCCTTCGGTGTCGGAGTCCTGTTGGCCATGAAACAGACAGCGGCCGCTGTGGCCCTGAGCCTGGCAACAGCCGTCGTCCTCTATTTCAAGCTCCAGATGCACGAGTTCTCCCGCAAGCTGTCCCAGCACGACATCTACGCCATGTTCCAGTTCGGCCTCATCGCTTTTATCATCCTGCCCGTCCTGCCAAACCGCGGCTACGGCCCCTACGAGGCGCTCAACCCCTACAACATCTGGCTCATGGTGGTGATCATCAGCGCACTGAACCTGTGCGGCTACGTGACCTTGAAGCTGGTGGGGCACCGGTGGGGCGGCCCGGTCCTGGGCATCCTCGGGGGCCTGGTGTCCAGCACAGCCACGACCCTGACCTTCAGCCGACATGCAAGGGACAGCTCCGATTCGTCCATGCTTGGGGCGGTTGTCGTATCCCTTGCTTCGACCGTGGTCCTGGTGCGTATCGCGTTTCTGGTGGGGATCATCCATTTCGACCTGCTCCTGGAGCTTGCGGTGCCGCTGACAGCGATGTTCCTTGCAGGACTGATCCCGGCCGTGATCGTGTGGAAGGTGACAGCCAGGCAGGAAGCCCCTGTCCCGGAAGCAAGCAACCCGGCGGCGCTGAAACCGGCTATCATCTTCGGTCTCATCTACGCTGTCGTCCTTCTGGCGGTGTCCGGCGGCAAGCTCCTCTTTGGGAACAAGGGTGTTTACATCGTTTCCCTTATCTCGGGCCTCACCGACGTCGATGCCATCACCCTGTCGAACTCGCGCCTGGCCCTTACCGGACGCTTCGGGATCGCCCAAGCCGCCATCAGCATCCTCATCGCCTACGTGGCCAACCTGGCCTTCAAACTGGCCATGGTCTGGGTCATCGCCCCCGGCACAATGTTCCGGTGGACCCTGCTGTGCTTCCTGTGCCTGGCGCTGCCGGCGATCGTGATCGTTATTTGAAAGGAACCGGAAGCATTGGTGCCCTGTCGCCGGATCGTAATCCCTGGTAGCGCCCTACGGGCGAGTCGAAGATCCTGAGCCTGTGGAAGGAGGGACACGACCCCAAGACCCCACCCCCCCTCATTACATCCTCCGTGGTTCGATGACCAACATGGTCCCCTCGATGACCTCCGCCGTCCGGGATGGCGACAGTATGCCGATCTTTTCCAGGAGGTCTTCCTTGTCAACCGTGACCAGCTGGGTCACGTTGACGACGGAATCCTTCGGCAGGTTCGCCTCCCCCCTGGGCAGGAGAACATTGCCGGGGGATGAGGCCCGGGTGATATTTGAGGTCAATGCGCATAACACCACCGTGCGCAGCCTGCTGCGGTTGAAGATATCGTTGGAGATGACGATGTGGGGGTGGCGATAGCCCGGCGCCGAACCCATGGGCTCACCGAGCTCGACCCAGTAGACCTCACCCTGCCTGATATTCAATAGGGCTCCCCGGAGAGGATCTTCGCGTAGCGCTTTCCTGCACCTTTCCGAACCTTCACTTCTTCAGAGGTCTCACCCTGATCACAGGCACGGTTCACGGCTTCGAGAAGCTCCCACGACCGGCGTTTCTCGAAATACTCTTCAACTGCGCGGGCAAAGACCTCGCTTCGGGAAATCCCGTGCTCACTGGAGAACTCCTCCACCTTGCGGAAGAGGTCGTCGGGAATGGAGATGGCAGTTTTCATACCGACAGTATGACCTTCGGTAAGACCCGTGTCAACCATATCGTTGACGAGGAAAACTTCGGGTTCCTGGGGTCTACCATCGGATTTTAGATCGAAAAGGCCTAATGGGTCGACTCGATTAACCGGGTCAGCACTCGTATAAAGGTACAGATTTGTCTGAATTGAGGGTTTTCCGACAATGTCCGTGTACACAGACTCCAAGCTAAAATTTTTCGGAACAGGTTATACTGCCTTCATGTAAAAGCGAGCGATATTGAAGAGTTACGATCCAGAGCAGAGGAAAGGGAAAACCACGCTTTTCCCTTTCCGAGGAGCAAAAAGCCGATAACGGACTTTTTGCGACCCTGTCAAATGTGAAATTTGAAATTACTCTGTAACGATCTTCCTGAAATCCGCCACCTGGGCGAACAGGCCGGATACCGTGCCCAGGATCGCCAGTCTGTTCTTCTGGACGGACGCATCCTTGTCCATGACCATAACGCCGTCAAAGAAGGCGTCCACAGGCTTTTTCATCCCCGAGAGGATATTGAGGACTTTCAGGTAGTCCCCTTTTTCCAGCATGGCGGCTGCCTCCTTGCCCAAAGAGCCCGCTGAATCCAGGAGACCCTTTTCCACAGCTTCCAACGCCTTCCTGGGATCGACCTTCCCACTAAAACCTTCCGGAATAATGTTCATTACCCTTTTGAAGGAGAGCATGAGATCCGCAAAGCCGGCTTTTTTGCTGAAACTGGTAAGAGCCTCCAGCCTGCCTGCCGCGTCCACGGGGTCGGTCCAATGGTCTTCCAAAACCGCCGTTACCAGATCATGCCTGAAACCGCGCCCCGTAAAGAGGTTGTGAAGCCTTCCCTTGAAGAACTCTTCCAGGGCGGGAAGGACATCCCTGGGCGCCTTGTCGATCTTCCCCTGGAGAAGCTTTAACGACTGGGCCATCAGGTCAGACAAGGAAACGCGCCACCCGCGATCCATGAGGATAGCGATGATGGCAAGGGCGTGACGCCGCAGGCCGTAGGGATCTGCAGTCCCGGTGGGAGAGATCCCGATACCGAAACAGCCGCAAACGGTGTCCAGTCTGTCTGCGATGCTCACAGCGGCTCCACCTACGGTGGACGGTGTCCTGTCACCGGAATAACGGGGATAGTAGTGCTCCAGGATACCCTCAGCGACAGCCTTGTCTTCACCTTCCAAAAGAGCATATTCCTTGCCCATAACGCCCTGCAGGTCCGCGAATTCACCTACCATCTGGGTGACCAGGTCCCCCTTGCACAGGAATGCGACACGCTTGACCTCCTTGAGGCTGTCAGGGTCCACTTTTTTCGCAAGATAAGCGCCCAGAGAAGAGAACCTTTCCATCTTCTCCCAGGAGGTGCCCAGCTTTTCCTGGAAAACCACATCCTTTAACTCTTCGACCCTGGTTTTGAGGGGGATCTTGCTGTCCTCATGGAAAAAGAACATACCGTCTTCCAGGCGTGCCCTCAAAACCCTCTCGTTGCCCATGGCCACCACGCTTTTGTCCCGGGTGACGTTGTTGCTGATAGTGATAAAGTAGTGCATGAGCTTTTTGCGGCTGTTAACTACGGTAAAATACCGCTGATGAGATCTCATTGAGGTTATGAGGACTTCCCTGGGAAGAGACAGATACCTGTCCTCGAAGGTTCCGGTGACGATGACCGGGTACTCCACAAGATAGGTCACCTCGTCAATGAGAGACTGGTCCTTGATAGGCTTGCCGCCAACCTTTTCAGCGGCCTTCATCACGCCTTCCTCGATAATAGCGCGCCGCTCATCCTGATCAAGGACCACCTTGGCTTTTTTGATCTGTCTGAAATAGTCCTTCACGTCTTTGATTTCGAAGGGCCCGGGAGCCATGAACCTGTGGCCGCGCATCAGGCGACCTGACTTTATACCCTCGAGCTCAAAGGGTACAACATCGCTGCCGAAAAGGCACAGGATCCATCGGATAGGTCTCGGGAACCGCAGGCTCATGTATCCCCATCTCTGCATTTTTGGAAAATGCAGGGTTGTGATTATCCTGGGCATAATTGCCGGGAGGATCTTCGCTGTGGGAGAGCTTGCCTCGGACTTGACAGCGGCCACGTAATCACCCTTGGGGGTGGAAACGAGCTTCAGGTCCTTAACGGCGATCCCCTGCCCCTTTGCGAACCCTTCGGCGGCTCTGGTGGGCTTGCCCTTATCGTCAAAGGCTACTGATTTTGCGGGACCCATAACCTCCTTGACGCTGGTCTCCTGCGCCAGGGCCACATCCGTGACGTGGAGTACGATACGCCTCGGTGTCGCGTACGCATGGATCTTTCCAAAGGGTATCCTTTGCGCGCCGAGCTCCTTTTCAGCCAGTATTTTGATCTGTTCAAGGGCCGGCGGCAGGTAGCTTGCGGGAATCTCTTCTGTTCCTATCTCAAGTATCAGATCCTGGCTCATCACTTGGTCCCTCCAACAAGCCCCTTTTGATCGGCGATAAGGTTCTTGCCCATGAGGGGATAGCCCATGGCCTCCCTCTGGGCAACGTACGCCTCAGCACTTCCTTTACACAGGTCCCTGACCCTGTGGATATAGCTGGTCCTCTCCGTGACGCTGATGGCGCCTCGGGCATCCAACAGGTTGAACGTGTGGGAGCATTTCAGACAAAAATCGAGAGCCGGCAGAACCAGACCCTTTTCCAATATACGCTTTGATTCAGCCTCGTACATGCCGAACAGTTTGAAAAGCATGGCAGTGTCCGCCAATTCAAAGTTGTAGGTGGAGTGCTCGACCTCTCCCTGGTGATGCACGTCCCCGTAGGTAACGTTATCGGTCCAGATGAGGTTGTAAACGTTGTCTACCCCCTGGAGATACATGGCAATGCGTTCAAGACCGTAGGTCAATTCGGCGCACACCGGGTTGCACTCGACGGTGCCGGCCTGCTGGAAATAGGTGAACTGCGTGATCTCCATGCCATCCAGCCAAACCTCCCAGCCCAGGCCCCATGCTCCGACGGTGGGGTTCTCCCAGTCGTCTTCCACAAAACGTATGTCATGCCTTCCGGGATCTATCCCCAATGCGTAAAGGCTCTCCAGATACAAGTCCTGAATGTTGTCAGGGGACGGCTTGAGAATGACCTGATACTGGTAATAATGCTGGAGCCTGTTGGGATTCTCACCATACCGGCCATCCGTGGGCCTTCTGGAGGGCTCTACGTAGGCCACGTTCCACGGCTCCGGGCCCAGAGCCCTGAGAAGGGTTGCCGGGTTCAGTGTACCGGCTCCCACTTCCAGATCGTAGGGCTGCTGGATGACACACCCCTTTTCAGCCCAGAACCGTTCCAGATCCAGAACTACCTGCTGATAGGATTTTTTCTTCATATCGGATTGTCTCCCTTATAAATTATCACGGCATTTCGTCCCTGGTAATTTATCCGGCAAGCTGCACTTTCCTTTAGCTCTTCCCACCCGGAAAAGCTCTTCATGTTCACGTCAAATTGAGTGCCTGGAAATATATATATTCAAGTTTTTCACGAAACTTGAATATAAACAGGGAAACCGCTTTGATGTCAAGGTACAGGGTGAAAATACGGTCCAATGTCCAAAGTCCAAGATCCAAAGGAAAGGAATTATGCGGGCTAGATAAGCTGTGTAAAATTTTGGGGTTTTAGGGTTACGGTCTATCAACAAAACAAAGTGCATGCGAACAGCTCCCAGTACAACCCAATACATTAAAATCGCCTCGCCTTAACAGCCCACCGTGGCAAAAAAGCAATTTTTCCCTGATTTCAGCCTTCCTCTGTGTTCAGTGAACTCAGTGGTGAAAAACATCGCCTTTCATAGTAACCACCGGGCCTTCCCCTGGATTTAAGCTTTACTCCGCGTCCCTGCGTCCTCTGCGGTTAAATCATCTCTGAATCATTTTCAGAGCTTTTGATTCATAGCCCAGGTGGTGGGCCGAGAAGGGATGCAAAATATCAAAGATCCGCATGGCGTCCTCCTCCTTTACGGAAAGTCTGGAAACGGCCGAAAGGCTTCGCTGCGAGAGATATCGAAGTACCGCCAGGTCTCCCCCGGAAAGGATCCCTTTGTACTCCCCGGCAGAACATTTCCGGTGAAGGATCCCTCCTCCCCCTGCATCCAGATAGGCTTCTCCAGCCACCTTTTCCATGCATTTAATGCAATGGGTAATTTCCGGAAGTATCCCCATTTCCCCGAGAAGTTTTACCTCAAACAGAAGTATCACCCCGAACGGGGCCGCCGCATTATCAAGGCGACGCAGACAGTAGAGCATAAGATCGTAAGCCCCTGATGACGGATCATCTTCCTGGATACAATGAGCGGCAGTCTGACCCATGTAGGATGCGGCGCAAAGTCGGCCATAATCGGCCCTTATGCCCAGGAACGGATCGATCACCTCGGCAGATCCGATGCGCTTGAGTTTCCCTTCTTTCCCGGGAATATTGACGAGGAGTCTTGTCTGAACGAAGAGATCCAGCGGAGCAGCCCTGCCTTTTTTCAGGTTCCTGGCAGAGGTGGCTGCCGCATTTAGAAGCCCGATCTCCGGCGTCAGAAAGGTGAGGATCCTGTCCTCCTCTCCAACATCCGTTGCCGCAAGGACCACGGCCTCCGTAGTAATGCTGGACCTCATTGCGCCCTATAAAAGGATAGCGGTAGCCAGCGCCATGTAGATGAGGATCCCGAGACTGTCCACAGTGCTGGTGACAAAGGGCCCGGTGGCCACGGCCGGATCGATCTTCATAAGATGGAGCAGGATGGGCACCAGAGTTCCGATGGCAGCCGCCATGAGCATGGAGATGAGCAGGCTCATTCCCACCACGAAGCCGAGATAGTTCACTTCTCCGAACTGGAAATATGCCAATGCCGCGAGCATGAGCCCGTACAGGACTCCCAGGATCAACGCAACATAGAGCTCTTTAAGGATAACGACCCGGAGCTCCTTGACGGCGATCCTTCCGGTGGCCAGACCCCGGACCACGATTGTCATGGAGGTGGCGCCGATATTGCCGCCCATGGCAATAATGATGGGCAGGAAAAGCGCCAGCGCTACGATCTTTTCCAGGGTCACGTTGTATATGTTGAGGAACTGGATACCTATGATCTCTCCAACAAAGGCAGCCAGCATCCACGGCATCCTCATGCGCGCCCTTCTAAAAACGGACCGGTTAAGGTACTCGTCGCCAGTACCCACCATCTTCATGATGTCCTCGGTGGCCTCGTGCCTGATGACGTCAATAACATCGTCAACGGTGACGATACCTAAAAGCTTGTTCTCATCGTCGGTCACCGGGACAGCCAGGAAATCGTACTTCTCCACAAGCCTGGCGACGTCCTCCTGGTCTGTTTCCGCGCTGACGCTGACCACATCGTGGGCCATAACGCTCATGACTGTGCTGGATGGCGGCACCAGGAGAAGCTGCCTGAGGGAACAAACTCCGATCAGGTGGTTTCTCGAATCCACCACATAGATGTAAAAGACCATCTCTGTAGCGTCTGCTCCCTTTTTCTGGAGCTCACTGATAGCATCGGAGACCGTTACATCCTCCTGAAGTGCGAAATAGTTGGTGTTCATGATCCGCCCGGCGCTGTCCTCCGGATACTGAAACATCTCCTCGATGCTCTCGGCATCCGACTCCGAAAGGTGGGCCAGGATATCGTCCCGGACCTCCTCCGTAATACCCTCAAGGATGCTGACCTTGTCATCCGGGTCCATCCCATGGAGGATCTCGGCTGCCTTTTCGCGTTCCAGCTTGGTGAGGATACGGGCACTGGTGGGTGAATCGACCTGGCTCAGGATCTCGGAGGCCATCTCACTATCCGCGATGAGACCGAAGACTTTATGTTGTTCCCCCTCGTTGAGGTACCGGAAAAGGTAGGCAACGTCGGCCGCATGGAGTTTTTCCAGGATATTTTTTACATTGTGGTAGGCACCCCGCCTGGTAAGCTTCCTTATGCTTTCGAGCAGGGTGTCGACTTTGCTTATAAACATAACGTGTACCTCTAAATTCCGTGATTCGTTATTCGCATTGAAGCCGCGATTTGTGATTCGTGATTCGTGATTTTTCCAATCACAAGTAACGAGTCTCCAGTCACGGCCCTTTATTCGTATCCCATTTGTCTTAATAACCCTTCACGATCAGTCCACCCTTTTTTGACCTTGACCCACAGTTCCAGGTAAACCTTTCTCCCGAGCTGGCTCTCCATTTCGAGACGGGCCGCAGTACCGACTTTCTGGAGCATGCTCCCCTTTTTCCCGATAATAATTCCCTTCTGGGACTCTTTTTCAATGAAAACGGTGGCACTCAACTCCATAAGACCGTCTTCCCTTGTCGCCATATGTTCCACAACGACGGCAGTAGAATAGGGTATCTCATCCTTGGTCAGGTCGAATAGCTTTTCACGAACGATTTCCGCCAGCCTGAAACCCAGAGGCTGATCGGTAACCATGTCCTCAGGGAAATAGGGAACCCCCTCTGGCAGCATGAGGGAGATTTTTTCTACCAATTGATCTGTCCCGGCTCCGGTAATGGCGCTGGTGATGAAGGTACCCGAAAAATTAAACAACCGTTCAAGGAGTTCTACCCGTTCAGCCACCTCCTCGGGACCAACCAGGTCAGCCTTGTTTACAACGAGCAGGACCGGTACCCGGGCATCCACCGGCAGCATGGAAAGCGTTAACCCATCCTCCCGCCCGTGGGCTCTTGTGACATCTGCCATATACACCACGATATCTACATCAGCAGCCACCTTGGCAATAACCTGCTGCATATACCTGTTGATGGCACGATCTGTTTCGTGCATCCCGGGTGTATCAAGAAACACTATTTGCGAACCAGGATGATGAAGAACACCTAAAATGCGGTTCCTTGTCGTCTGTGGTTTGGAAGAGGTGATAGCCAGTTTCTCACCACACAGCCAATTAAGCAGTGTGGATTTCCCAACATTGGGCCGCCCTAGTATGCCCACAAACCCTGATCTGAATCCGCTCACACATCCTCCCTGAACAGTTCAAGGGCTATCAAGGCAGCCGCTTCCTCGGCACGTTTTTTACTCCTGCCAATACCGAAACCGAGGTAATGTTCCCTGTGATAGACCTTGGCCGAGAACCTCATCTCGCCTGACGCCAGATCGTTTTCCGTAACCTCGTACCTCGGAACCTCACCGTTAAACCTTGCCTGGAGGAGTTCCTGCAGGGAGGATTTGGAACCTTTTAACTGATCGCCCGGCTCCGGCACCTCAGTGAAGAGAGTTGTCACCAGTTCATAGGCATGGTCCCATCCACCGTCCAGATAAACGGCTCCGATCAGGGCTTCTAATGCATCTGCTGCCACGGTTCTCCAGGCCACCGTCGGAGCAGACTCCAGGCTCGGTCCAACCTCCATCATCTCCATAAGCTCGATCTCGCCTGCCACATGGGCAAGGTTCTCTCTCCTGACCATTTCGGCCCTCAGGAAGCTGAGATCCCCTTCTTCCGCGAGGGGATAACGCATCATGAGAAGGTGGGAGACTGCCAGTTGCAGGACCGCGTCCCCCAGGTATTCCAACCGCTGATTATCAGGGCCCGAACATCTACCCTCCTTCACTGCTGACGGATGGGTCATGGCCTCGGTGAGAAGCTCCTCGCTCTGGAATCTGTACCCCATCCTCTCGGCCACCATCAGCGATCTGGATTCAGTACTATCCAAGGATCATCACCCTTTCTACAGCGATTCGCCATCCTCTGGGCCCAACCCCGCTGACTCTGCATGCAGCATCTTCAGGGACGAGAGGATCGTAGGTGCCGTCCGGCTTCTGGACAAGGAAAGGCATGTCTACAGAAGTGAACATAGGCAGATCGTTGAAACTGTCGCCGATACCCACGAAGAGCGGATCAGGCAGTTCTTCCCTATAAAGGTTCGCCAATATTTTTACAGCGTCGCCCTTATGGACACCGGAAGTCAGGTGATAGAAGCGCCCACCCTGTGTAAAGTGTAACCCCTTTTCAGCGGCTTTTTTTCCAATGGAGTCAGCGTCGTGTTCTTCAAGTATGATAAATAGCTCCTCGTGCTCCCTGACCAGGCACTGATCCAGCTCTTTTCCGGCCAGGCCCGTGAGAGAGGACAGCTCATCAGCCGACATCTGACCAAAGGCTCTGTATGAAAATCCTGCCGATTCAGACAGTTCCTCCAGGCCACGCCTGACTTCTTCAATGCCAGCGCCCAGTGATATCCTCCATTCTCCATCCTTTTCCACCGCCCCAGCCGGTCTGACTTTAAGGGAACCTGCGGGAATAACGACACCGCACCCGTTTTCACAAATAAACGGCCCTTCCAGAATGAGCAGCTTAACCCAGCGCCGCGTCTCTGCTGCTGTTTTGCTGGTAACAGGTATTATGGGAATTCCTCTCCGGACCAGCAGGTCAATTGCCGGCAGTGCTGCTCTAACACCATAGGACTTATGGTCCAGAAGAGTGCCGTCCAGATCGGTGAAGACGATTACTTCAGCCATCGTTTTTTATCCTCATAAAGTATTTCTTCCACTTTCTGATTGGCGGTCACGCCAAACCTTCGACACGCTCAGTACAGGCTTGGATGGACTTTTTTCCAGGTCCATCAACCTGGAAAACCTCGCAAACTCTTCTTCAAAACATTTTGCGAGGAGGTCACGCCTTGGCGTGATCCCCCACTTGTCCCGCCTTGGCGGAATCGAGGGAGCGAAGTGAATCCGCCTGGTACCTCCCCCACCCCGGTCCCGTTCATACCGGGACCGGTTGATGGACTTGAAAAAAGTCCATCAACCTTCCACCTCTCTGTAATGCGCCAGTTCCATGGTGAAACTCCCCCGGCCTTGAGTCATGGAGCGCAGGCTGGTCGTATAACCAAACATCTCGAGGAGAGGAACCTTCCCGCTGATCACCTCTACGTGACCCTGATTTTCTACCCCCTCGATAATGCCGCGGCGGTGGGTCAGGCTTCCCATGACATCTCCTGTAAAATCATCCGGAGTCTCAACCTGCACAGCCATGACCGGCTCCAGCAGGACCGGACCAGCATCTCGCAAGCACTGGTTCAGGGCGTTGGATGTTGCCGCTTTAAAGGCCACATCGGTTGACCGATCAGGATGATACTCGCCATCAAGCAGGAGGATTTTCATATCGATAACAGGGTATCCTGCCTTGACGCCACTGGATGCGGCCTCCAAAGCCGCTTGCTCTATAATACGCTTCATTTCAGGCGGGATCTTTCCATCAGCGACCTGATCTTCGAACTGTACGGCACCACCCATTAGCAAAGGCTGGACCTGGAGGGTGACTGTGGCCTCCTGGTCCTTTCCTGCTATCTCTCTTGCGAACCTTTCTGTTACCGAAACAGTTTTTGTTACTGTTTCCCGATAAGACACCTGGGGATTTCCTACCTTGCCCTGAACGTTAAATTCTGTAAATAATCGTTCTGAAAGAACATCCAGGTGAAGCTCACCCATTCCACTTAAAATAACCTGCCCCGTTTCCTCATCCACACGAACCTGAAATGTAGGATCCTCTTCAGCAAGAACATCCAGAACGCTCATTAGCTTTTCCTGATCCCTTACGCTTTTAGGTTCAATGGACACAAAAATCACCGGTTGCGGGAAGACGGGCTCCTCAAAGCTTATGGGGCTTTCAGGATCGCAAAAAGTATCACCGGTCTTTGCATTCTTCAGGCCCACAAGAGCCAGGATGTCTCCGGCGGCCATTTCCCTGATCTCTTCCCGCCGATTGGCGTGCATCCGCATTATTTTCATGGCGCGCTCAGCCTTTTGGGTTCTGGTATTAAGCATTCTGTCACCCAGTGCGCAACGCCCCGAATATATCCTCAGATAATAAAGGGTTGGTCTTCCTGCATAAGCCATAACCTTGAACAGCAGGGCTGAGAACGGCTGGTCCACTTCCGGCAGTCTGACTTCAGGTTGATCCTTCCATTTTCCCTTCACCGGCGGCAGATCCTCAGGTGAAGGAAGATAACCGACAATGGCGTCAAGCAGAGGCTGCACACCCTTCTTTTTTAAAGAAGAGCCGCATAATACGGGCACGAAGCTGCCATTTATCGTTCCCTTTCTGATAGCCTCCTGAACAAGAACCGCAGGCACCTCTTTCTCCTCGAGATAGAGAGCCATTATCCGGTCGTCATGCTCTGACAGGGTCTCAAGCAGCTTGTCTCTCGATCTAAGGGCCGCATCAAGGTACTCGTCGGGAATTTCTGTTTTTTCAATCTTTTCTCCCTCAGGATCTGCCCAGTACAGGTTCACCATGTTTACGAGATCTATAATCCCCGCGAAGTTGGATTCGCTCCCTACAGGCATCTGAACCGGCAGAGGAACGGCCCCCAGAACCGCTCGTAAACCCTCGAGTACTTTATGATGGTCTGCTCCTATCCTATCCATTTTATTGATAAAAACCAACCTTGGTACAAGATATTTCTCAGCCTGCCTCCACACCTTTTCTGACTGGGGCTGGACGCCAGCTACTGCACAGAAAACAGCAACAGCTCCGTCGAGTACTCTAAGGGAACGCTCTACCTCGGCAGTAAAATCCACGTGTCCAGGAGTGTCTATAATGTTGATTGTGTGATCTTTCCAGATACAGGTAGTGGCAGCAGAAGTGATGGTTATCCCCCGCAGCTGCTCCTGGGGCATCCAGTCCATCTGTGCCGATCCCTGATCCACCTCCCCCATGCGGTGAATCTTCCCGGTGTAGAAGAGGATTCTCTCTGTAGTAGTGGTTTTGCCCGCATCAATGTGGGCAATAACACCAATATTTCGCATTTGGCTGATGGGCATCGGGGCCTCGCTAGGGGTCTGGTGAGGTTCTCCGATAGTCTCCCAGGCTCGGAGTTCCAGGTTCCAAATTCCAGGTAAACCAGCAGGCTGACCTGTAAATATTAAAAAGTGATAAAATTGAATGAGGTAGCAGGGATAGGAATAACAGTAGAAGTAGAAGTAGAAGTAGAAGCTGAAATATTGTCGATGCCCTTAACTTATACTTATACTTATACTTCTACGTATCCAACCCTCTGCACTTTACACTTTGCATTCTCTATAGATTATCTTTCGTGATCACATAATTGGAAATGACCTGTCCGGAAGTTCCCAGCGGCCCGAACCGTTTTCCGTTTAACTCGAACATTATACCACCGGCATTACCTATATAAAGGGTTACCCTGTCCACAGCCTTGAGTCTGATCTCATCTCCCGATTTCATGGTAGTTTCCCACGGTTCGGATGAATCCGCCTGGATTCTCAACCATGTTTTTTCAGTTGCTCTCAGGAGAAGGTCCAACTCTATTATCGGCTCTTCCCTGGCAAACCCTTCCTGGGCGACCTCCGGAGCTACCAGTCCCGTGGCTTCAGTCTGAACTGTTCCCTTTTCCTGTACCCCATCCTCACCTTTTTTATCCCCCCCATGAAGAAGAATGCCGCCGGTGACAAGGGCCGCCAAAAGGAATCCAGACAGGATGAGGGGCGTTATCCTTTTGGAACCGCTGGTTCCATTACCCTCCTCTGCAGGTTCTTCGGAATAGATCTGGTCTACGAGATCCATGAGAGGCAAGGGATCGCTTTCAAGCTCGGCACAGATTGCCCTTATGAAGCCTTTGATAAAAACCGGTCCAGGCAGATCATCCAAATTGCCATCTTCTATGGAGTGCAGATATCTGGCTCCAATCCTTGTTCGGGTGGCCAGATCGTTGACTTCCATGCCCGCATCGGTCCTGCAGCTTCTGATCCTTCCCCCCAGCTCCCCGGCAAGGAGGAGTGCCTCATTCGATGAGGTCCAGGTAGCCTCTTGCAAGTCTGGCCTCCTCACTGTTTCGGTCAACAAGATCCACGACCACATTGAATTCCCGTCTTGCGGCAACAAAATCTTTCTCTTTGTAATATACGATACCCAGATTAAGCCTTGCGCTTGCAAATTTTGGTAATCTCTGCACTATGTCCTGCAGGATTATCTTGGCTTTGTCGTACCTGCCCTCATCCAGATAGATCGTTGCGATCCGGTTCTCGGTATCAGGCTGATTGTCCTTGATGTTGAGAGCCCTTTTCAACATCTCCAGAGCTCTGGCTGACTCTCCCTTTTTGTAGTATGCCCAACCGATGATGGTCATAGCCCTCTCAGGCGTGTCGTAATTTACTTCCTCCAGGGCCTTCTGACAGGATTCAATGGCCTCATCCCACCGCCCCAGCTTCAAATAGGCGTAACCAAGGTTGTTGTAGGCATCAGCGTGTTTTTTGTTAAGTTCAATTGTCCTTTTAAACTCCTCCATAGCCAACTCGGGTTCCTCACGAAGAAGATGCACTGTACCGAGAGCGAAATGGACATCCGGCTCCTTGGGGATCAGTCTCGATGCCTTCGTAAGCTCGAACAATGCCAGTTCCACATTACCCTTACTCAGATAATTAGAGCCTAACTTCATGTGAATCTCGCCTTCTCTCTGATCGGTTGCCTTCATCTGGGAGGTTCCCGCACAGGAAAGGCTCAATAAGGATAATAGCATGGCAAACAGCAAGACCACGATTTTCATATTTGTTTTCAAATCTCCCAACCTCCCGATACACTTAATAATTTCTAAAACCTTGAGAGAAACCTTATTACTTCCATCCTGTTCTTTTTCACAGGCAGGAAGCTTTCGTTAAGCCCTGCAGGAACTTCTACATTGCCAAGAGCCAACTCTTCACTGGACCATTCGACCACTTCCTGCACAACTGCTTCAGGCTCCTCGGGTATTTCCTTTTCCTCATCCAATTCAGTGTTCTCAACGGCCTCGAACCGTTCCGATTCCTCCTCAACCATCTCCTCGTCATCCTGGACATCGGCTGGTTCTTCAGGAACAGAGAACTCTTCCTCGATCTTTACCGACTCCCTTTTGCTCTTATTTAACTTGGTTTTATCAGCAACATCAGGTTTTAAAAAAGCCTGCTTCAGAAGTTCATCAAAATCCCCCTCTGCTATGACAACACCTTTCATGCCGGAAGATTCGGTACCATCAATATCTTCTTCATCAAAACCCTCAGGTTCCTCTTCATCGATCTCTTCGTATTCCCCCGCTTCGATCTCATCTTCATCCGCCAACTCCTCCGGTTCATCATCGTCGATCCCCACATATTCCACCCCTTCGATCTCATCTACTTCCGCCAACGCCTCCGTCTCATCCAGTTTCTCCAACTCCGCAATTACCGGCGCCGCATATAGGATCTCTTTTTCAACCCAGGCAGACCTCTGGTCAGGAGTCATCGTCTCCCACGGGACCTCTTCAAGGATCGACCCCATTTCTTCAACGAAAACAATTGCCTCCTCAAGAACCTCCTCCTTCCGGTCAAGGGAATAAGGGTTCTCATCACACCCATAGACCACGTGTATCCCTGGTTCCAGCATGTAGAAGATAATGTAGGATTCCAGATTCCCACTGGAGTGGCCGGTAATGATGTACACCTCAGACGGTTCCGAGCTGTGTTCCCCAACGGAGACACGAACCTTGTTCATGCCGCGGTGAACCATGGCAAGAGAGTTCTGATCTATAGGTACCGATTGCACGTTAGAAAGGAGTTCAAACATACCCTCACCTCACTGACCTGAATTATCTGATTTTTGTACCATTTATAAGGGGTTTGGCGCAAGGAGAAGAACTGTGAACAGTGAATGGTGAGCGGTGAATGGTGAGCGGTGAACAGGGTACTGTTGAGAAAATGCACTATTCCATGAAATTTCATTTCTTTAACCCATTCACAATTCACTATTCACTTTTCACCTCTCTTTAAAGCTACCGTCTGTCTTGCATATCTGTTATTTAGTTAACATGGAAACTGACATTCTTATCATTGGTAGCGGTGTGGCAGGTCTCATGACCGCCCTCAAATCCTCCAGCTTCGCCAACGTCACCATCGTCACAAAAAAAGAAGCTGAGGACACCTCCACCAGCAAGGCGCAGGGTGGGATCGCCACTGTCCTGGACGATGTCGACAGGTTTGAATACCACATCCGTGACACCCTGAACGCTGGTGCCGGACTGTGCCATGAGGATGTGGTGGAGGTTATTGTTACCGATGGTCCCCAGGCCATTCGTGAACTCATAGACATGGGTGCACACTTTACCGTATCCAAGAACGGTGATCTTGATCTCGGGCGGGAGGGCGGCCACAGCCACCGGCGTATTGTCCACTCACAGGACATGACAGGGCGCGAGATACAGAGAGTCCTGCTGGAAACAGTGCGGCGATCAGACAAAATACGCCTCCTTGAGCACCACACGGCGCTTAACCTTGTCACTTCCGGTACCATCAGCGGAATTTTGCCTGAAAACTCGTCCGAAGATAGATGTGTAGGCTGCTATGTTCACGATACCAAAACGGGCGAGATCATACATTTTCTGGCTCGCGCTGTCGTGCTGGCAACCGGCGGAGCCGGGAAGGCCTACCTTTACACCAGCAACCCCGATGTAGCTTCCGGTGCCGGCGTAGCGTTAGCTTATCGGGTAGGTGCTGATATAGCCAACATGGAGTTTATTCAGTTTCATCCCACATGCCTGTTCCATCCAGAGGCTAAATCGTTTCTGATAAGCGAAGCTGTCCGCGGTGAAGGGGCCATACTGAGGACCCTGGATGGCCGGGCTTTCATGGAGGATTACCACCCCATGAAAGATCTGGCCCCGAGGGACATCGTAGCCAGAGCTATCGACAGCGAACTTAAGAAGAAAGGAGACGATTTCGTTCATCTGGATATTACTCACAAACCAGCCAGAGAGATCATTGATCGGTTCCCAAACATCTATCAACAATGTCTGGAGTACGGTTTTGATATGACCAAGGATCCTCTTCCTGTAGTTCCTGCTGCCCACTACCTATGCGGTGGGGTTCTTACCGACCTGGATGGGAAAACCACCATCCCGAGGCTTTACGCTTGCGGCGAGACAGCTTGCACCGGTCTCCACGGCGCCAACCGCCTTGCCAGCAACTCCCTTCTCGAGGCCCTTGTCATGGCGGACAGGATCGCCAGCTCTTTCCGGAAAGATTGGGACACTTTGTTGCCGCCATCGGGTGACGGGATCCCCCCCTGGGACCCAGGGGATTCGGTGGACTCGGATGAGAACGTTGTCATTACCCATAACTGGGACGAGATCCGAAGAACCATGTGGAACTACGTGGGGATCGTGCGCACCGACAGAAGGCTTCAAAGGGCTCTTGACAGGATCTTGCTGCTCAAGAAGGAAGTGGAAGAATATTACTGGGATTTCAAGATAACAAGAGAACTCATCGAACTGAGGAACCTCGTTTCTGTCTCCCTGCTCATCATCCGTTGCGCCATGGCCAGGAAAGAGAGCCGCGGTCTTCACTATACCCTGGACTACCCCGAGCAGGACGAGGCGTACCGGAAAGATACGGTGATAAATCGAAGGCAGTATATGAAGAAGCAGAATGCAGAACGCAGAACGCAGGACGCAGAATAACACCAACTTCCGGGATTCTGGATTGTGAGTCCTATCTGAGATTTGAGATACCAACAAGGAATTTTAATATGATCGAAAAGCCCGACCAGCGCATTCTCAACCTTCGAAACGCCATCGACACCGTGGACAGCAGGATCATCGAGCTGCTGCAGGAACGATCTTCCCTGGCCAGAGAGATCGGTAATGTGAAAAAAGAGATCGGGATGGAGATCCTGGATCCCTCACGGGAGGGCAAGATCAGGAAGAAACTTGCAAGCGGCACTCAAGGTCCTATGGAAACGGGCGCACTGGTGAGGATCTATGAGGTCATCATGGCGGAAAGCAGGAGGCTTCAAGAGGATTAGGGAGCAGGAGCCAGTACCCAGGAGCCGGGAGCCAGGAGAAAACCCATATTTCTTAGAAAGCGGTCGAAGCCAAAAACACAAATATCAGGGTAAACACGACTTATCCTACTATATGTCTAGCCCGCATTATTCATGATGTTTATCGTGCCATTCCCATTTATCCATATTTGCCGCACAGTTAGCTGACATCTCATCACCATCATGAATAATGCGGGCTAGTTTCCGGATATCGGATCATTAACTGAAGACTAACAGCTGTCTGCTTTTTCCCCTATAAGCCAACACACAGATACCAGGCCTGTTACGCCAAAGGCGTGATTTCACCGTTTCAAACCGTATAATGCAGATGTTTATCCCCGATACTCCGACACTCAGTCTCCACCCCGATTCTCCGGTTCACCGCCTGCCCTGAGCCTGTCGAAGGGTTTCTCCGTTTCATTCCGAAGGAACTGTTATTCCACTCCGACACACCGATACGCCTTTATGCCGATACATCTTTTCTACTGGCTCCTGTATCCTGGGTCCTGGTTCAAATTTAAGATCTGAGATCTGAGATCTGAGATCGGAGATTGTGCAGTCTACTGTTCACCGTAAACTGTTCACTGTTCACTGCTCTTTTCATACTCCCCCATCACATCTTCAGCGATCTCCCGGAAGTAAGGTGATGGACAGAAACGGATGAACCCGCTAAGGATCCAAAGCGCCTGGCCGCGGTTTCCCTGATCCATCTCGGAAGCAGCGGTGATGAGGGTCACCTCCAGCCTCTCAGCCCAGATCAGCTTCGTCTCGTACAACTCCTGAACCACCTTCACAAATCGGTTTTCGGACAACACTCTCTCAAAGTTCATCCCCTCCTTAAGCACCCAGGAAACCTGCCTTATTGCCTCGATGTTATCACTTGTGAAGTGCCCAAGAAGCTCCTCTGTCTCAAACTGGCCGAGACGATCAAGGAGCCCAAAAAGTTCCGCTATTTTTTCGTCGGATAAATGCATGGAATAGTTACACTTTCGGTGTCCGTTTGTGATTCAGGCTCGGAAAGGCCTGGTTCTGAATGCCATACCCCAAAGTGGCTGTAAAAGAATAGGGAATATGGGAGGAGGAGTTATGGCACAAACGCTGTTTTCTTCCTTATTCCCTATTCCTCATTCCCTCTTCGGCTTTTCAATCGATCATCAAAAACGCATACCTGTTCATCTCTTCATCATAGTCCTTCAGCACCTGAATGGGTAAACTGTACTTTCTCACAGTCTCATACACATCCACTCCCATGGATTCCGGGCACGGCCTTGCCATGGCCAGGTTAGTGCAATCGTGACGTGTACCACGACACCGGGCGCACAAATGACATTCGTCCATGAACAGGAGGAACGCCTTCCTGAAATCCCTCAGGAAAACCTCGCGTTCAACCTTCAGAAGTCTGGTGTTGATCTCCCGGCTGAACACGTCCCTGGTTGCTGGATCTTCGAGACTGGCCCTTATATGGAAAACTACCCCATGGCTGTACTCGCTAAAAAACTCCCTGCACTCTTCGATGGATGGGGTATTGGGCGGACAGGTGCCTTTCTTCCCATAGGAACCGCACCCGTACATGCACTTCATCCTGACCCACTGAGCGACAACGATATCCGAGGGTTTGATCCACTTGAACCTGTCGAAACCGTTCTTTTTGAAGACCTTTTCCAGGTCAGGGTAACTCATAAAAGTCCCTTCGAGTTTGAATTCACAATCAGTAATTCTGAATCCTCAATACTTTAAATCATTCACTCTGCACTTAACCAGGCTTCACCTTGAACCCGACCAATCACCGACCTTGCGCAGCCCGGCTCCCAGAGGTATCACTCCCACAAGGAGGGAAAGAACACCGGCCCCTATCAACCCGAAAATGGCATCACCGCTTGTCAGTGCTGAAAGACCCATCCGGCCGGCGAAAAGTCTGTAAACCGGGGCAGCCAGGAAAACCACCATGAACCCGATATAACCGAGACTCAGGATCATCGATGCAACTCCAGCAGGTGAAGCCGGGATCTGAGCCTCGTTCTCGAAATCGAACCTTGGGTACAGGGCCCCCATGCCCAGACTCAATCCGGTCAAGGCCAGCGCCATGGCCAATGAGGCGACTGAACTCAGTATCATCATACCGCCTCGCACCCCCATCACCAGGTTTGTAGTAATTGTGAGTATCAGGGCCAACAGGCATAAAGGCAGGGCCGCGAAAAGATACTTGGCCATAAAAAACCGTTTCATGGAGACCGGAGAGGAAAGTGTTATCCATAAAGCCTGTCCTTCGAGGCTGACGGAGGGAAAAACAAAACGTACGCAAAGGGCTGATAAGACAAACCCGCTTATGGCAAGGTTAAGGAAAGCTACCAAATTCTTGTAAAACATCCCCCCCATTGGAAAAGTGCAGGCATTGTAAACGTAAAGTACAACAAGGGCACCCAGTAGAAAAAGCTGAGTCCAGCGGGAAGGATCGCGCGCAAAAAGCAGGATATCCTTTGTTATGTAGGACCCGGTGACCGGGTGATACCGGTTCATGATCCGCTCCACCAGGGTAATACTCTTCCTCCTTTTTTTAACTCGCCCCTCGTCCACGCTTGCCAGGCTGCTGCGATAGAAACACCTGAATACTGAGTAAAAAAGGAAGAGCATAAAAGCGGAGGTGGCGAAGAGGGCCAGGATGTTGTTCCAGTAAACCTTCCCTGCGCCTTCCGTACTGAGACTGACCACCGCCCTGGTGGCCCAGCTGGTAGGCATGAAAGAAAATTCAGGGACAGTCATGGCCTTTACAAAATCCATGACCTGCTCTGTGGGAACGTCCATAAAAAGGCGTTCGGGGCGGCTCATCCGAAAAAGCATGATGATCATTGCCGCCACTGCCAGACTGATGAAGCTCACCGCCTGGTTGACCCGGGACGCTGGCAACAGTTTCATCAGAAGCATCGCCAGTGTGGAGCCCAGAACTACGGGAATCGTCACCAGCAGGAAAAACGCCGGTACCCACCCTGCGATGAAACTCCATCCCAACCCCAACCTGCCGGCATAGGCAAAGAATGGTGGTGATCCGAAGATGAGGATCATCCATGAACTTTGAACAAATACCAGAGTGAGCCGCTGATAAATGAAAGCTGTGGGTGAAACGGGGGAGGTCACAAGGAAAGGTATCTCACGGCTCATATAAAAGCCTGAGATGGCCGAAGACATGCTGGACAGGGTAAGGAGACCAAAAAAGGATAAAAACAGCGTATGGATGAGCTGCTGGAGCAGGAAGGGGGCCAGAAACTCCAGTTTCTCCTGGATGGCGGCGATGAGACGGGAGAAAAAAATATTGTCAAGCTTGATGAACACCAGACCCAGCAGCAGGACACCAAGGAACCAAAGCAGATCCTTCCCTTTGCCGAAACGAAAGTGGTTGACGAATTGTCTCAACCTGTATCCAGCCAGAAGGCCGGAAGATCTTGTGAAGCCTACTACTGAACCCATGGAAAACCTTGAAGAAGGAAGGTAGAAGGTGGAAGGTGGAATAAATAACTGGTGCAGCAGTGCAATAAACAGGTGCGTGAGTGCACTCCCTGCACTATTGCACTAATGCACTTTTCGTTCTCCCTCATTCTCTATTCCTCATTCCCTATTCCAAAAAAAGCCTGATTTTCCCCTTCACTCTCAATTGTAAGCCGCAGAAAGATCTCTTCCAGATGAGATCCGGGAACGCGGATCTGCTGCCCAAGTTCCTCCACACTTCCCAGGGCGGTTACCCTCCCGTGATGAATGATCCCGATCCGGTCGCAAACCGCCTCTGCTGTGGAAAGCTCGTGGGTCGTTAAAAAAATGGTCATTCCTTCCCGAGCCAGATCCCTGAACAACTTCCTTACCTTCCGGGCTCCCCTGGGGTCCAGTCCCACCATGGGTTCATCAACGATAAGGACTTTGGGGCTGTGGAGCAGAGCTGCCGCCATGGCCAACCGTTTTTTCATACCGTGGGAATAGCTTTCAATCAGTTGGTCAGACCATTGGGTAAGATCGAAAAATCCGAGTTGTCCGGCAGCCGCCTCACCTGCGGCACTATTGCTCATACCGTAAAGCTTTCCTGCAAACCGCAGGAATTCACTCCCGGTCAACCGCTCAAAAAGAAAGGGTGTATCGGGAATAAACCCCGTAACAGCTTTGGCCTTGAGCGGTTCTGTGACCACGTCATAACCCCCCACCGAGACATGGCCCCTTGTGGGGAGCAAAAGTCCCGATAACACCTTTATAGTGGTCGTTTTTCCTGCACCGTTGGGGCCCAGGAAACCAAACACCTCTCCTGCAGGAACCTGCAGGTTCAGGTCGTGTACCGCCTCGAAATCACCGTAACGTTTTGTGAGGTTGTTTATGGAAATCATGAATGGCGCGCCTTTATTCTACCTGCTATCCAGGCTCGCTGTCGCGCCCGGAATATGGAAGGTGGAAGATATAACCGGTGCACAAGCGCAGTAAATGAGGTGCATGAGTGCACTCCTTGCACCATTGCACTAATGCACTTATCATTCTTCCCTATTCCCTATTCATCCTTCCCTCTTCGCCTTTATTGTTTCAAAACCATCTTCGCTGTTAATTCACTCCCCTCCCGAATGATACTTACCTTAACATTCTCTCCCCACTCGACGGCCTCGAATTTGGATTTGAATGTTTCAAGGTCAGGGGTGGGAGATCCGTTGATCTTGACAATGAGGTCCCCCGGCCGAAGCCCGGCCTTGTCGGCCTGGCTCATCCTGGCGATGCGTGTGATCAGGACTCCTCTTTCGTACCTGTAGCCGAGTTGCTCCGCCAGTTTTTCTGTCAGTTCATCCACCGAGAAACCAAGAGCTGTCTGCAGGCGCACACCCCCATCACGGGGCCGGGCGGGCAGTTCTCCCACCTTGACCATGAAGGTGCTCGGCAGACCATCCCTGATCAGGACTACCGGAACTTCATGACCAACAGGAAGGACACTTGATATCCTGTAAAAGGAATCCACATTTTCCACGATCCTCCCCTTGACCCGTGTAATGATGTCCCCCCGTTTAATACCGGTGTCTTTTGCCACTCCCCCTTCAAGAACTTCACTGACGATCACCCCTTGGCTCACACCGGCTCCAAAAGCTTCCAGGATGGCGTCTGTGACCTCCTGAACCCTCAAACCCAGATCCGATCGGACCACCCGGCCGGTTCGAAGAAGATTTTCCATGATAGTGGAGGCCATGTTGGAAGGAATAGCAAACCCGATCCCCTGGTAGCCGCCGCTTCGGCTGAAAATAGCGGTATTGATGCCGATCACCTTACCGTCCAGATCGATGAGCGGGCCTCCGCTGTTACCTGGATTGATAGCCGCATCGGTCTGAATAAAATCCTCCAGGTCGGCCAACCCCACATCAGCCCTCCCTTTGGCGCTTACGATCCCCACCGTTACACTCTGTCCAAGTCCAAAGGGGTTGCCTATTGCTATGGCCCATTCTCCCACTTCGATATTGTCGGAATCCCCCATCGTGGCGACCGGGTAGTTTCCCTCCGGCAGCTTGAGCACGGCGATATCGGTCCGCGGATCGCTGCCGATTACCGTAGCGGAAACCTCCGCCCTGTCGCTTAAAGTGACTCTGATCTCCTCTGCACCTTCGATGACATGGTTGTTGGTCAGGATAATGCCCTCTTTTTTAACGATGACCCCTGAGCCCAACCCGACCTGGAGCATTTTTTCATCAGACGGGCCGAAATACTCTCTTCCGAAGTCCTGTCCAAAGAACTCTCTGAACGGCTCGAACATCTCACCGAAGAACCGGTCCGAGGGCCCGAATCTTCTGGATGAAGAACGCCGAAAGGTCCTTATGTTCACGACAGAGGGGGTGACGTCACGACTGATGCGGACAAAAGCCCGGCCCGTACTCTTAAGGGCAAACAGTTCACTGTCCACGGAGTCGGCCACAGCCAAACAGGCGAAACCAGCTAAAAAAAATATCGCCGCTGCTGTGGCGACCTGGAACAGGCGGAAGCTAGCTGAAAAAATCCGAGGCACTGAGTCCCTCTTTTTCAAGATACTCCCTCAGGTTTTTGATGATCCTGGCCTCCAGCTGCCTGACCCTTTCTCTGGTTATCCCCAGCTTTTCACCAACGACCTGCAGCGTATATGGATCATCTCTCATCCATCTCATTGTAAAGATCTTCCGATCCCGGTCAGCAAGTGTCGCCACAAATTCGGACAACTTTTCAAGATAAATTAACCTTGTTTCGGCATCCGCAACCCTGGTCTCTGTATCCGGTTCAAGAGCGGGGATCGTATCGTAAAGGGAGAAATCTCCATCATGTCCGCGCTTGGCCTCCAGGGAAAGATCTCCTGTGCTCAGGCGCATGGTCATCTCATCCACTTCCGATTTTTTTACCTTGAGGGATTTTGCGATAGCCTTGGAATCAGGTTCGATCCCCATCCGTCTTAGCCGTTCACGCTCTTTCCCCAGCTGGAAATAGAGGGTCCTCTGGGCCTGGGTCGTCCCTATCTTCACCATCCTCGTGTTATTCATGATGTAACGTATGATATAGGCTCTGACCCACCAGGCGGCATAGGAAGAAAAGCGTACACCTCGATAGGGGTCATATTTTTTGACTGCCTGCATCAGCCCCACATTCCCTTCCTGAATAAGGTCTACAATCTCCCTCCACAGGCGCCTGTACTCAAGAGCGATCTTTATGACAAGTTTGAGGTTCGACGTTACGAGGGTATAAGCAGAATCGATATCCTCTGTTTCCAGGTACCTGATAGCCACTTCCTTTTCCTCCTCCCGAGTCAGGACAGGGTAATGGCGAAGTGTCTGATAATAGGCGGAGACCGGATCGTATATGGCCGGTCTGGAGGAGGAATCACTTACAACATTTGTTCCTTTGAGATCCGCCGGTTCATTTTCAGGGAGAATTTCTGACTCCGAAAGGATGATCTCATCGGGGGAAACCACCTCTTCCGGAGTTTGCTGGCTGGCTTTATCTCGGGGAGCAGGATCGGCTTTAGACTTTATCCGGGTCTTAGGCTTAGGCTTAATCCTGGCCTTAATCTTAGTACTGGTACTGTCCCTAGCCTTGGGCCTGGCCTCCGGCGCCAATTTGGACCCGGACCTGGTTTGGACTGTGGTTTTCTTCTTATCAGTCATGTTGATTCCCGGCGGATCCCGCCTTTAATTGACCACATGCAGCGCCGATCTCCTGCCCTCGGCTCCTTCTCATCGTTGCCAGAACACCGTGATCAAATAGACTGTCCTGAAAAGCCCTGGTTTTGTCCTCAGAAGGCGCCCTGAGGCCTGAAAAGTTCTCGTTGCACGGGATTAGATTGACCTTGGCGGGAAGCCCCTTGAGGAGCTTCTGTAAACGCCGGACATCCTCTTGTGTATCGTTGACACCCTCAATGAGCACATACTCGAATGTTATCCTGCTCCTGGCCTTCAGCGGGAACCTGCCGACGGCTTCCATTAGAGATCCAATGGGATATTGCCTGTTAACCGGCATTATCCTTGATCTGGTTTTGTCATCGGTGGCATTAAGAGATACGGCCAGATTGATTTCCGGTCCCTCTGTTGCCAGCCGTATGATACCGGGAACCCAACCACAGGTGGAGACTGTTACCCTCCGCGGGCTGAAATTCAACCCCCTGTCCGAAAGGATCACCTCCAGGGCCGGCTGCAGGGACTCGAGATTAAGAAGGGGCTCTCCCATTCCCATAAACACAAGATTTCTCACATTCAGCCTGTCACCGGTAAACCGTATGGCGTACACGATCTGAGCCAGGATCTCCCCTGTAGTGAGGTTCCTGCCGCCAGGGTTCCTGCCCGTCTCACAAAAGGCGCATGACATGTTGCATCCGGACTGGGTGGATATACACAATGTATTGTGACCGTCCTCCGGGATGAGAACGGATTCTATCATCTCTCCGTCCTCCAGCATATGGAGGAACTTCACTGTTTGGTCGCAGGTTTCGCTCCTCTCGATCTCCCTCAGAGGCAATAGATCGCAAAGACCGGCAAGTGATTTCCTCATTGATACCGGCATATCGGTCATATTCCTGAAATCAGCTGCGCCCAGCGTGTAAACCCAGCGCAGCACCTGGGCCGTTCGAAAAGGACGGGGATCGAGACCAGCTAATAGCTCCTCGAGTTCCTCAAATGACAGATCAAAAAAATTAACCATGGGTATATATATCCGTATGTGCGTATAGCGTACGTGCGTATGTGCGTATGTTGTTACGCACGCACGCCCCGCGCAGTCACGCAAGCACGTGTCGTTCTAAAATATTTCCTCATCATCGAAAAAACAGGCGATCTCAACAACAGCCGATTCCGGAGAATCGGAACCGTGAACAATGTTTTTTTCAATGCTCTCGGCATGATCGGCCCTGATGGTCCCGGGTACAGCCTCTTTCGGGTTGGTAGCACCCATAATATCACGGTTCCTGGAAATGGCATCGTTACCCTCGAGCACCAGGACCACGACTGGTCCGGAGGACATGTACTCCATTAACTCCCCATAGAAAGGCCTTTCCTTATGTACGATGTAGAATCCACCTGCCTGTTCCGGTGTCATGTGTACCATTTTTATAGCTGCGACCCTGAGCCCTGCAGACTCAAATCTGGACAGCACATCGCCGATGACATTTTTTTTAACACCGTCGGGCTTGATGATGGAAAGTGTTTGTTCGATCCGTGCCATGTAAGAACCTCTCTTTCACTCCTTTGTCGGGAGTCTGGCACCGCTGACCGGCACCATAAACTACCGAAAAATAATGGTTGATCATCCTTTTCCACAGAAAATGTGGAAAGGTGGTGGAATACCCTGTGCACAACCTTACTTCATGAACGGCCTAAAAGGGGTTTTTCCTATCTGCATAAATTTTAATCATAAGATATTTTGTTCATTTTACAAACACTTACAGGCTTTTTACCCAAACTCATTGATTCGAAGTAAACTTCCGGTAGAACTACAAAAAAGGAAGCATAAATCCAAATATTCCACAAAAACGCCTGTTGATAAAGCTTTAACCAGAAGTTGTTGTGGAAACCTCCTCCGACCACATCCTGCGAACCTCCTCAAGCATACCGGTGGGTAGTTGGGCACCCTCAGGAAGCATTTTAAACGCCGCTTCCCTTGCTCCTGACATCAATTCTCCTTCCCTGAAAGGATGAGCAAAGCGAAATTCAGGCATACCGGCCTGTCTGACTCCGAGGAAATCCCCCGGCCCCCGGATGTCCAGGTCCGCCTCAGCTATCTCAAACCCTGAATTGGTCTTCGAAATGATCTGAAGCCTCTGTCTGGCTTCATCGGAACTTTTGGCCCCCTCCATAAGGATGCATGTGGATCTGTTTGTACCCCTTCCCACGCGGCCTCTTAACTGGTGCAGCTGGAACAAACCGAAGCGCTCGGCGTGCTCTATGACCATGAGGTTTGCATTGGGGACATCAACACCCACCTCGATAACTGTTGTTGAAACGAGGACCTGGTAATCCCCCGCTCTGAACTGCTCCATGACGGAATCCTTTTCACGGGAGGTCATCCTGCCGGTGAGAAGGCCAATGCTGAGATGTGGGAAGATCCTTTGTCTGTAATTTTCGGCCATTTCCCTGGCAGCGAGGAGCTCCAACTTTTCAGTCTCTTCTACCAGAGGATAGACAATATAGACCTGTCGGCCGGCTTCAACTTCCCTCGCTACGGAAAGGTGCATCCTGGAGCGATCCGATTCCTTGAAGATAACGGTTTCCACCGGAGTACGGCCAGCTGGCATTTCATTGATAGTGGTAATATCCAGATCTCCATATATAACCATGGACAGACTACGTGGAATGGGCGTGGCTGTCATCACCAGGAAATGAGGGCTGGCCCCTTTCCTGCCCAGTGCCAGACGCTGAAGGACACCGAAACGATGCTGTTCATCAACAATCGCCAGGTTAAGGTTCTTGAATTGGACGCCTTCCTGAATGAGAGCGTGGGTACCTATGAAAAGTTTCGTCTCACCGCTGATGGCTTTCATCAGCACTTCTTTCCGCTGTTTGCCGTCAACGTTTCCTGTTAAAAGGGCCACAGGTACACCTAGTAGCTCGCACCACTTTGATATGGTCCTGTAGTGCTGCTCGGCCAGAACCTCTGTAGGAGCCATAAGGACGGCCTGGTAGCCTGCCTCGCAAACCCTCAGCATGGAGATGAAAGCCACCAGGGTCTTGCCGCAGCCAACATCTCCCTGAAGGAGACGGTGCATGGGAACCTTCGCCGCCATATCCCTGCCCACATCCTGGAGAGCATCGAGCTGGGATCTTGTCAGGTCAAAGGGAAGAACCCGGATCAACTTTTTCTCAAGGGAACTCACCGGAGTTACTGGATGGCTTCTCCTGCTGTCCAGGGCTCTCCTCCTTGTGAGAAGCCCCAACTGGAAGGTAAGCAGTTCACCAAACTTAAGGCGTCTGTGCCAACAGCTTGCCCCCAGGTTCAAAGCCTGGACATCGTCAGTATCCGGTGGTTCATGCAGGCCGGCAAGAGACTCTTTCAGATCGGGAAGATTGTATTCTTTGCGAATATTTTCCGGGATTTCGTCACTGACAGTGTTTAAAAGCTGCGATACCGCTGTCTGGACCGCCTTTCGAACAGTCTGCTGGGAAATACCATCAGCCAACGGATAAACAGGGACGATCCCCCCACCAGAGTTTTTGGATGCCTCGCTAAGATCCGGATGATGCATTTCCAGGCTGCCTGAGAAACTGCTAACTCTTCCGCTGGCCAACACCTGGGTGCCGGGAGGATATTTTTTTTCAATGTTTGCTTTTAGCCATCGGCCGAACCTGAACCACTTCAACAAAATAACACCGTGTCCGTCGGATATCATAACCTCCAGGGTCTTTCTGGACCGGTACCCTCTTTCGCTGATGGACATTATCTGTCCGCGTATAGTAGCGAACTGCCCTTCATTAACGGCGGGTATAAGCTGGGGATGAGTTCGGTCCTGATAGGCCCTCGGTAAGAGAAAGATCAGATCCCGAGCGTTGTAAATACCAAGGCTCTCGAACCTGGCAGCAATCCTGTTCCCGATACCCGGCAGTTCAGTCAGCTGCATCCCTTCGGATTTACCAGCTTCCACCTTAGATGCCACCCAATTCAATCAGCGCTTCAGGGCCTCGTTGAGGTCCTTGAGAAGAGAATCCAGGTCAACACCGTGTGCAATCGCCCCGTACTCCAGGGACTCAGCCTCGGCGCCCAGGCACCCGAAACAGTTCATGCCGAATTTCTTAAAAACCTTGACGGAATCCGGATATTTTCTGAGAACTTCATTAAAAATCATATCCTTGTTTATTTTAGCCATGGGGTTTCCTTATAGATGAGTGTAGAGTGCAAAGTGTAGAGTGCAGATTCCAAACTTGATAAAGTCGCAAAAAATCCAATCCGGGACTTTTCGCTCCACGGAAAGGGAAAAGCGTCGTTTTCCCTTTCCTTACAAATCAATGACTTACAGTGAGAGTCATTGATTTGGGCGCCCCGCGCGGGGCGCATTGATGGACTTTTTGCGAGTCCATCAAACTTAAAACCTCAAACTACAAACCCGGTTTACCTCAGCACTGAACTGGTCCACTTGCATTTTGTCCGTGTTTATGTTAGCAATCCAAGTCTTTTACCGCAACACAAAAGCCGTGAAGCGGGCCAGACCAAAATCAACCAGGAGGCAAATATGTCCCGCACATGCGAATTATGTGGAAAAGGCCCCATGGTGGGGAACAATGTCAGCCACGCCCACAACAAAACCAAACGCCGATACCTTCCGAACCTGCAAACCGTCAGGATCAAGGAAGGCGGAGGCGTGAAAAAAGCTACTGTCTGCACTCGCTGCATCCGAACCGGCAAATTCGAGAAGGCGGTATAAATCAGGTGTTATGTGCTTGAGACCAGATCCTAGACCCTGAAATCGGGAACGCAGAAGAAGTCCCAGACACTAGACACTAGACACTAGACACTAGACACTGATTATAAGCTATATCCTCCGGGAGGTCTTAATACATCTTCCCTGATAAAGATTCCGGAGGTTTTTTAGGCCCCCTATGGGGGGCCTGTTTTTTTGAGCTGGTAGAAAGTAACATGTTGAAAGTAGAAAGATGGATATTCTAAAAGCAGATTTGATTTACCCTTTCTACTTGCCACCTTCTACTTGTCACTCGATGGCGGCTATTGCCGCCATCTCGATCTGTGCCCCCATGGGCAGTCCCGAAACTTCCACTGTTACCCTGGCAGGGGGGTTGTTGTTGAACACCTGGGCTAGACACTCGTTTACCTCAGGAAATAGTGACAGGTCTGTCAGGTAAACATCCAGGCGAAGGATACTTTCCAGACTGCTCCCCCCTTCCTCGAGGACCGCTATGAGGTTATCCAGGATTCTGTTAACCTGTTTTCCAATGTCCCCGTCAACCAGTTTCCCGGTTGACGGATCCAGTGGGATCTGCCCGGCGCAAAATATGGTATTATTCCACGATATACCCTGGCTGTAGGGCCCGATGGCGGCCGGCGCACGGTCGGTATTTATGACTTTTCTAGCCATTGAATGCTCCCGTTTAAAAGCAGCTGTCAGTTCCGCCGATGGCGGGATCAACTAAAAGCTGTAACCTGTCTTATTCAGCTGCTCCTCTTCTTTTTTCAACAGTAAGGGGCGCCCTGAAGAGCGCCCCTTAACGTTGTATTTTCTATTTAAACCTGACCGGATCTAAAACCCGGAAATATGCAAAATTAATCGTTGCAGAAAGGACTATACCATGGGCATACAACGTCAGCTTCATAGTACTCTGTTACATCCAGTACCATGAAACCACCCTTGGGGCCTCTCACCTTGATATCAAGGTTCAGGTTTGTCAGGCCCTCTATCGCCTCTTTACCGAGGGTTCCTACCGCACTGCCGACTTTCTGGTTGAACTGGTCCGGAGTGATGGCCACCGCTCTTTCTTTACCGTTTTCATCCAGCAGGACGATCTTCACACTTGAAACCCTGTTTTTACCATTGCTGTCTCCGTTTTCAACCATGAATTCAATTTTGCTGGTTTTCTTATTAAGCACCAGACTTGCAGCAGATCTGGCATATGGGGCGGGTACCGAATAATCCCCCTTTTCAAACGTCAGTCCTTTTAAAAGAGGATTCTCCACTTCTCCGGCTGATACTACCGACGGCACAATAAACGCCGCACAAATCGCCAGTACCAACAAAACCTTCATCCTACTCGATAAGCTTTTCATCTCATTTCCCTCCCGAATCAGGTTAACCGGTTAATTTATTTAATTAAACATCTTCACGGGATTAGATAAGCAAGAACAATGCCTGATTTTTGACTCTGTAACTGTTTGATAAATAAGGATTCAATATATTTGCGAAGGGAAAAGGGGAAAAAAGTTCATACGCTAAGCACAAAAATGTAATCCAATTTTGCTTAAAAACCGACTTTTATATCAGTTTAGTCAGTTTATATGGCCCGAGTTCTCACTAGCGGTCTGAAATTGGACTGGAAGGATTTTTCAGGGGGGTTTTTGGTGAACTACCACGGGCTTACGCCCGTGGCACCCTTAAAGGCCAAGCTTCGCTTGCCCGCTGTCTTCTTCACCTTGCATGCGAACATAGTTTCGAATCGTAGCTTCGTT